>JBGTEC010000248.1:0-2534 GCA_041747995.1 Wenzhouxiangella sp. | reverse complement strand
GTGGTCTGACATTCGGGGGCCGGGGACCCACGAATACCCGCTGGTAAAACTGCAGCGGAGTGGGTTTCCTAAAAAGTTCTTTGGTTGGCAAAGAGGCTGATGGGTTCAGTAAGATTTCCGCGCCCCGGCCGGGCCGAAGCCCACGTCACCCCCCGATGCAGGAGGTGACGCCACTCGCCGCCTGCCGCGATGGCTGAAGGATGTACATAATCAGGAAGTTCTTTGGTTGGCGCCGCCTGCCGCGATGGCTGAAGGATGTACATACTCAGGAAGGCTTAAGGTTTAAGTTTGGTGGAACTGTTTGATGGCAATGGTCGTCAGAGCACTCAGCCATGCTTATTACCCCTCGCCTGATTCTGTCGTTGCTTGCCGTGATTTTCATCATGGCGAGCGCCGAATTGCCCGCCAAAAGCGCAATCCACCGGTGTATCGACAAAGACGGTGTTCATGTCTTTGCCGATCGAAGCTGCAGCGATCTCGGCGTGCATGAATTCGACACACCGCTTGCGCTACCTTCCCTGCTAGACGGCTGTTCGCGCGAGGTCGAGATGCTGGAAAGCTGGATTCGTGCTGCGCTTGATTCCGGAGATATCAACCATCTCGCGGGCCTCTATCACTGGACAGGCGCCACCCCCTATAAGGTTGAAACGCAGATGCCTTATCTGCAGGAACTGACGCAACGTTCCTTGATCGATATTGAAATCGATTCAGCCTATGTCGATGGTATTTACCTGCCTGTGCGAATCTGGCTTGAACAGCATGACCCGAAACGCCCGGACACGACCATTCGCAGCGGTTTTTTCCTGGTGCAAAGTGCCGGCTGTTGGTGGTTGCGGAGTTTGGGGGTTTTGGGGTTAGCTGGTTGGGCTGGTTGACCTGGTTGGATTTCCCGATGCACAGACGCACAGACGCACCGATCTCTCCCTAGTGCCGAAAATGCCGGCGGTGAGTCAGTACCATGGCGATATCGTGCCTATTGCATGCGTCGATGACGTCGGCGTCGCGCATGGAGCCGCCGGGTTGGATGACGGCGGTGATGCCGTGTTGGGCGGCGTTTTCGATGCTGTCGGCGAAGGGGAAGAAGGCATCGGAGGCCATGACGGCGCCGGTGAGTCCGAGGCCGGCGTCTTCGGCCTTGAGGGCGCCGATTCGGGCCGAATCGACCCGGCTCATCTGGCCGGCGCCGATGCCGACGGTGGCGCGATTGCGGACGTAGACGATGGCGTTGGAGCGAACCAGTTTGACGGTGGCCCAGGCAAAGCGTAGGTCGCGCAGTTCGGCTTCGGTCGGGGCGCGCTTTGTGACCACTTCCAGTTCGAACGTTTCGGCCGCTGTGTCTGATTGCTGGACCAACCAGCCGCCGTTGATGGCGCGCAATTGCAGGGCGGGTGACGAGGCCGGGCGCGGTGCGATGACGCGCAGGTTTTTCTTTACGGCCAGTTGTTCCAGGGCCGCGTTGGTGACTGACGGGGCGATGATGACTTCGAGAAAACGATCAATCAGTTTGGCGGCCAGGTCGGCGTCGAGTTCGCGGTTGAAGGCGATGATGCCGCCGAAGGCCGAGGTCGGGTCGCAGGCCAGGGCCTTGTCGAAGGCATCATTCAGCGTACCGGCGCTGGCCGCGCCACAAGGGTTGGTGTGTTTGATGATGATGCAAGCCGGTTGCTCGCCGAGGGCCTGTACGCCTTCCCAGGCGGCATCGGCATCAAGCAGGTTGTTGTACGACAGCGCCTTGCCCTGCAGCGGGGCTGTTCCGGCCAGGCCTTCGGCGCCCCGATTACGCTCGCGATAGAGGGCGGCGGCCTGGTGCGGGTTTTCACCGTAGCGGAGTGCTGCGGCCTGGTCGAGGTTGATGTTCAGGACCGAGGGCAGCGGATCGGGTTCGGTGCTTATGGCCAGGTATTGGCTGATCTGGCCGTCATAGGCGGCGGTGTGGGCGAAGGCCTTGATGGCCAGGCGCCGACGCTGTTCCGGATCGGGCAGGTCTGGTAGTTGCTCAATGATCTGGCCGTAGTCGGCCGGGTCGCAGACGACGCAGACATCCGCATGGTTTTTGGCCGCGGCGCGGATCATCGCCGGCCCGCCGATATCAATCTGTTCTATCGCTTCATCGATTGTGCAGCCTGGCCGGGCCACGGTGGCGGCGAACGGATACAGGTTGACTACGACCAGATCGATGGCATCAATGCCCTGCTCCGCCAGCACGGTCTGGTCGGTATCGCGTCGAGCCAGGATGCCGCCGTGGATTGTCGGGTGCAGGGTCTTGACCCTTCCGCCCATGATTTCGGGAAAGCCGGTGTGGTCGGAGACCTGGATGACGTCCATGCCGGCGTCACTCAGGGCTTTCGCGGTCCCTCCGGTCGACAGGATTTTCCAGCCCTTGTCGACCAGGTTGCGGCCAAGTTCAGCCAGACCGGTTTTGTCCGACACGCTGAGCAATGCAAGTCGTGCAGGTTGTTGAGGCATGGTGGTGATCAGTGGTGGAGATGAATTACACCAGGCCGTAGCGCTGGATGCGGTTTCTCAGGGTGGCG
>JBGTEC010000247.1:0-14659 GCA_041747995.1 Wenzhouxiangella sp. | reverse complement strand
GGCAACCCAGCCTCAGTCGCCGGTGCAGGCCGCGCCCCAGCGCCAGGAGCGGGTACAGACGCCCCAACGGTCTTCTGCTCCGGCACCGCGCAGCGCGGCGCCTCCAGCCCAGCGGTCGTCTCCAGCGGCTCCGCAGCGATCCGAAAGCGGAGAACGACGCCGGAGAGACTGAGTACATACCGCACGGAAAAAACCGCCGACCTTTGTGTCGGCGGTTTTGTTTTGAATCTTGATAATGGTGCCGGGGGGGGGAATCGAACCCCCACTCTGTTACCAGAACCGGATTTTGAGTCCGGCGCGTCTACCAGTTCCGCCACCCCGGCCGGGGGGAGGTCGCTATTTTCGTTGCTTGGGAGGCCGATGTAAAGCGCTGAATCAGTTTGAATCCAGGCTCAGCTCCCGGGAATGACGTTGGTACCAGTCCGAATCGAGCGGGGCGAACACGCAGCACTGCCCCATTTCGCCAGCGTAAATGTGGATTGTTACGGCCGGACGCTTTTGGTCAGGATTGGCAATGGTGTGATATTCGTGCGGTGGGATCAGACTGCCGGCACTGCCCACGCCGGTCCGCATGACCGTGCGCCGCTCGAGCCGATACCGATCATCGCGGCGTTCCATCAGCTCATACTGCTCGACTTCGATTTCGCCGTGCCAGACCGCTTCAACACACCACATCCCGGCATGATCGTGGACTGGCGTTGACTGGCGCGGCCCCCAGGTCATGGCCAGGATGGAATAACCCAGATCGTCGTCCTGGTGAATCAGGCGGCGGCTGTAATGATCCGTGTGATGCTCGAAAACACAAGCCGGCAGGCTGATGCGGTCATCCTGCATCAACTCGCACAGACAATCACGCAAACAATCGGTGATGGCCTTGGGGCAATCGCCACTGACCGCCTCGCTCACCTTTTCGATCATGATGTCCTTGCCCTGGAACTCAAGACTCATTCAAGCCACTCCCGGATTGGTGGTCCAAATGATTCAAAGTCTACCAGAAAGGCATCGTGTCCCTGGACCGAGCGAAGCGCATGATAGCTGACCTCGGAGCCCGTGGACTCCAGGGCGCTGGCCAGATCCTGCTGCTGGAAGAGGGGGAAAAGGATGTCGGTCTCAACGCCCAGCACCAGGGCGTGACCGTCAAAGCTGCGGGCAAACAAACTCTTGAGGCTTTCGTCGCTGTCACAGGCATCGAACATGTCCATGGCGCGTGAAAGGTAGAGATAACAACTTGGGTCGAACTGGCCGACGAACTTCCGTGCGTGCGTTTCCAGGTAGGATTCAACTTCGAAGCGCATGCCGAACAGGGTGGCGGGAAAATAATCCTGGCGCCGACGGCCAAAGCGCTGACGCCACTCGGTCGCTGAGCGATAAGTGATCATGCCCAGCTTGCGGGCCAGGCGCATGCCAACTTCGGGCCAGTCATCCTCAGTATAGGTGCCGTCGCGGAAATTGCGGTCAGTGACAATCGCCTCGCGCTGCAATGATCGGATGGCAATGGCAAAGGGAGTGGCCGAGCAGGCCGTCGAGATCAAGGCGACCCGTCGGGTCGTCTTTGGGAACAGCTTCAACCAGGCCATGGCTGTCAGCCCGCCCATAGACGGACCGACGACGGCGTGCAGCAGGCTGATGCCGAGGTGCTCGACCACGAGACGCGTGGCCCGCGCGATATCTTCGATGGCCAGTTCCGGAAACTGTAACCGCCATGGCTTGCCGGTGGACGGATTGATGCTCGCCGGCCCGGTCGAGCCCTTGCAGGATCCAAGCGAATTGACACACAGGACAAAGTATCGGTTCGTGTCGATTGGCTTGCCCGGTCCGATCATCTCCTCCCACCAGCCGGGCTCCGGATCCTGGACACTCGACGCCGCATGAGCGCCAGGTGACAGGCCGGTGAAGACCAGGATGGCGTTGGATTTGTCCTTGTTGAGACGACCCCAGCTTTCCCACGCCAGGCGCAGGCCAGGCAGCTTGTCCCCTCGGTACATGGGGAATGGCTTGCTGATGTCCAAATAGCGTGTGGCGGGTCCCATCGGTGTTATTCGGGTCTTTTGAAAATACAAGTTTACCGTAACGGCTGGATTCGTTGGTCGGTCGGTTTTCGCGCGCACACGGGTTGGAGTAAAATGCGCACATGACTATTCCCGATCATCTGCTCGATATTCTTTGCTGTCCGGTCAGCCATGAGCCTTTGCTGCCCCTGTCTCGTGACAAGCTCAAGAAGCTGAACACGGCCATCGCTTCCGGGGAAGTGCTCTACGTGGATCACGAGCCGGTCAAGGCCACCCTGAAAGCGGCTCTGATGACCCGCGATCAGAAGGTGATCTACGGAATCGAGGATGGCATACCGGTTTTGCTGCCCGAGCGCGGGATCGGCACGACCCAGTTCAAAGACCCCCTTTGAAGCCAGACCCGGGCGCCATCGCTCGCCAGGTTGCTGCGGCACTGGCTGAAGATATTGGCTCCGGCGACGCCAGTGCTGCCTTGATTGCTTCGGACGCGTCAGCGCAGGCGACTCTGATCACGCGGCAGGAGGGAGTTCTCGCCGGTAGTGACTGGGTCAGCGCCGCCTTCCGTCAGGTTTCTGCGGACTGCAGCCTGTACTGGCAGACACAAGATGGTCAGCGATTGGAAGCAGGGCAGGTGCTTTGCCAGATTTCCGGTCCAGCCCACGCCCTCTTGACGGCTGAGCGCACTGCGCTCAATTTTCTTCAACTCCTGTCCGGCGTTGCCACCCGCACGGCCGCCTACGCTGCCGCAGTGGCGGGTACGGACGCGCGCATTCTCGATACCCGAAAGACCGTGCCCGGCTTGCGCTTGGCTCAGAAATACGCCGTGGTGGTTGGCGGAGGACACAACCATCGGCTGGGTCTGTACGACATGGTTTTGCTCAAGGAAAATCATATCCTCGCCGCCGGGGGCATTGGCCCGGCCGTCCAGCTGGCGCGCAAACGCTTTCCGAGTGTGCCGGTCGAGGTCGAAGTCGAGAGCCTGCCCGAGCTCGACCAGGCCATTGCGGCCGGAGCCGAGCGCATCATGCTCGACAATTTCAGCCTCGAAGATCTGCATCGAGCCGTCGATATTGGAAAAGGCAAGGCGATACTGGAAGCTTCGGGCGGCATCAACCTGACAACCGTGCGCCCGATTGCCGAGTCAGGCGTTGACGACATCTCGGTGGGGGAGCTGACCAAGCGCATCGACCCGCTCGATCTTTCCCTCCGATTCAACTAGACCAACCAGCCAACCAGCCAACCAGCCAACCATTTTCCTGCTACCATTCCCTCTTTTTCCTGCGCGGAGACGGTGCCATGGAAACCACCCCACTGGTTGGAATCATCATGGGGTCGCAGAGCGACTGGGATACGATGCGCCACGCTGCCGAGTTGCTCGAAAACCTGGGTATTGCCCATGAAACTCGCGTGGTCTCGGCTCATCGTACGCCTGACCGAATGTTCGAATACGCCGAGGCGGCGGCTGGGCGAGGCCTTCAGGTCATCATTGCCGGCGCCGGTGGCGCCGCGCATCTTCCGGGAATGGTGGCCTCGAAATCCCTGCTGCCGGTCATCGGCGTGCCCGTGCAGTCGCGAACCCTCAGCGGCCTGGATTCGTTGCTGTCGATCGTCCAGATGCCGGGTGGCGTTCCGGTTGGCACCATGGCAATAGGCAAGGCAGGGGCCATCAACGCTGCCCTGTGGGCGGCGGCCATGCTGAGTAACCATGATGACGGAATTCGCCAGCGCTACCAGGCCTGGCGTCAGCGCCAGACCGATTCGGTCCTTGAAGACGATCTTCCTGGTCAGCGATGAGGATCGGTATTCTCGGTGGCGGGCAATTGTCCCGCATGATGGCGGCCGCCGGCATTCCCCTGGGCCTTGATTTCGTTTTTCTGGACCCGGCCGAAGACGCGTGTGCGCGGCACTATGGCGAGTTGCTGGTGGCCAATTGGGAGGAGGCGCCAGATTCTCCGGATTTCAGGTCATGCGAGAGGGTGACCTGCGACTTCGAGAACGTGCCGGCCGATGTGCTGGCCCGCCTGGCCAGCCAGACCACAGTTCGCCCGGGGCCGAAAGCTTTCGCCTCAGCTCAGGATCGGCTGGTTGAGAAAACCCTGTTCGAACAACTCGAAATTCCTGTTCCCCCGTTTGCGACCGTCTCAACGCGCCCCCAGTTACTGGCAGCGATCGAGCGAATCGGACTGCCTGCCGTGCTCAAGACTCGTCGGCTCGGCTACGACGGCAAGGGCCAGGCTGTCCTGCGCACGATGGAAGATCTGGAGCCTGCCTGGGCGGGATTGGGTGGGCGTGATCTGATCCTGGAAGGCTGGGTCCGCTACAGTCATGAGTGTGCCATCACGGCAGTTCGCTCGGCGGCTGGAGAAGTGGCTTTTTATCCATTGAGCTGGACGGTCCATGACCAGGGCATCCTCAAGCTGGCATCGGCTCCGGCACCGGTCGATGAATCAGTCACCGATTCCGCGCGGACAATGGTTCGTCGCCTGATGGATCGGCTTGATTATGTGGGCTGCCTGACCCTGGAGTTGTTTGTTACCGATAACGGCTTGCTGGCCAACGAGTTTGCACCGCGTGTGCATAACTCAGCGCATTGGACTATTGAAGGCAGCGTGACCTCGCAGTTCGAAAATCATTTGCGAGCCGTCTGCGATCTGCCTCTGGGTGACACGGCCATGCGTGGCCATGCGCTGATGCTCAACTGGATTGGTTCCATGCCCGACCCGAAGCGCCTGCTGGCCGTGCCCGGCTTACGCTGGCATGACTATGGAAAGCAGCCGAGAGCGGGGCGAAAGGTTGGCCATGCCACTCTGGTTGCCCATGATCGTGAGCAACTTCGCGAGCGGGTGATCAGGCTCCAGCCACTGCTGGAGCCTCAGATGGCATCGCTGCTGATGGGTGAAATGACGCCGCCGGGTTGATCGGCGGGAAACAGGACCAGATGCTGGGCATCGAGCTCGACGCCAATCGAGCTGTTGACTTCGAAATCATCATGGCTGGGGAACAGCGCGGTCACCTCCTCGCCGCCGTCGAGGCGCAAGCGGTAAAGGATTTCGGCCCCCTGGAATTGTCGTGCGACCACGCGGGCGCGCCGTCCGGTGGGGTCGGGGCGAATATCGTCGGGCCGGATCAACAGCGCTACCTCTTTGCCTCGAGGTCGATCTTCCGGCAGCGGCGAACGGCCAAGCGCATGGACCAGGGCATCACCGTCGATCGTCGCCAGCAGATAGCTTCCACGGCCGGTGAATGCCGCCACATAGCGTGATGCCGGCCGATGGTAGAGCTGGTACGGTGAATCCCACTGAAGCATGCGCCCATCCTTGAGCAGGCCAATTCGGTCGGCCAGCGCGAAAGCCTCCTGCTGATCATGCGTGACCAGCAGTGTGGTCGTGCCCCGGGCCTTAAGCATGCCGCGAACCTCTTCCCCCATTCTTCGCCGCAGGCGCGTATCCAGGTTGGAGAACGGCTCGTCCATCAATAAAACCGAGGGCTCGGGCGCCAGGGCCCGTGCCAGGGCCACTCGCTGTTGCTGACCGCCGGAGAGTTCATGCGGGTAGCGCTCGTCCAGTCCGCTCAGCCCGGTCAGTTCGAGCAGGCTGCGAATCCGACGCTGTCGCTCGTCCGTCGCCAGCCGCCGCAGACCAAAACTGACATTGCCCGCCACCGTCAGGTGTGGAAACAGGGCGTGATCCTGGAAAACCATTCCTACGCTGCGTTTTTCGGGCGCGACCATGTGCCTTGGTGAACTGACCAGGCGGCCACCGACATGAATTTCACCCTCGTCGATGGACTCGAACCCGGCAATCGCCCGCAGGGCGGTGGTCTTGCCGCAACCGGACGCCCCCAGCAGGCAACCGATCTCACCCTCGTCCAACGAGAAGTTCAGGCCACGAATGACCGGCATATCGCCATAGCCCAGGTGAATGTTGTCGACTGCCAGGGTCATGATCCGAAGCGGTTCCGAATGACAGCGGCCACAGTCTGGACGATCTGACCGACCTGGTCGGTGTCGATGATCAGGGGTGGCAGCAGGCGGATTGTATTGCCCCGGGTCACGTTGATGATCAAGCCTTGGGCCAAGGCATCATTCTTGAGTTCCGTGGCCGCCTCGGCCAGTTCAATGCCGATCATCAGGCCGCGACCGCGGACATCCACTACACCCGGTTGGTGCGCCAGCTCCGCCCGCAGGCGCTGAAGCATTTCGGCGCCAACGGTTGCGGCGCGCTCGGGGATCCGGTCTTCTTCCATGATGGCGATGACTTCCAGACCAACCCGGCAGGCCAGCGGATTGCCTCCGAAAGTCGTCCCGTGGGAACCGGGCGTCAGGAGAGCCGCGGCGTCGGCGCGCGCCAGACACGCACCAACGGGAATACCGTTGCCAAGGGCCTTGGCGACTGTCATGACATTCGGTAGCAGCCCGGGTTCGTGCTGAAAAGCGAACCAGCGCCCGGTTCGGCCCATGCCAGTCTGGATTTCATCAAGCACCAGCAGTGCCTGATGTTCATCGCAGGCGGCGCGGAGACCGGCCAGATAACCGTCGGGCGGAATGCGCACGCCGCCTTCACCCTGGATGGGCTCGACCAGAACGGCGACGATATCGGGGTGCTCAGCCAGTGCCTGCCTGGCTGCATTCAGATCACCGAACGGAACGCGCACGAAGCCGTCGACCAGTGGCCCGAAGCCGGTCTGGATGGAGGCATTGCCCGAGGCGCTCAGGGCGGCCATGCTGCGGCCGTGAAAGCTGTCGCTGGTCACCAGCACCCGGGGCTGGGCGATACCTCGGTGATGGGCATAGCGTCTTGCAAGTTTCAGGGCGCATTCAATGGCTTCGACGCCGGAATTGGTAATGAATGCCTGGTCGAGCCCGCTGAGTCGACACAGCTCGGCTGCCAACGCCTCCTGCTGGGGAATCTCGACGATATTGGCCGTGTGCAGGAGGGTCGCGGCCTGGTCCGCGATCACCCGGGCCAGGCGGGGATGGGCGTGGCCCAGGCTGCATACGGCGATGCCGCTGACCGCGTCAAGAAAACGTCCTCCATCGGCCTCGAACAGCCAGGCGCCTTCACCCCGGACCGGAGTGAGCGGCATCCGGGCATAGGTATCGAACAGATGTGACATCGTTTCGTGTATTCCGGATGCCGGCGCAGTTGTGGGCTGACTGCCGACTACTTGAGATTGGACTCGACGAAAGACCAGTTGACCAGGTTCCAGAACGCATCCAGGTACTTCGGTCGTGCATTGCGGTAGTCGATGTAATAGGCGTGTTCCCAGACATCGCAGGTCAGTAGTGGGACAGACCGGCCGGTCAGCGGGTTCTGGGCGTTGGAGGTCGAAATGATGTCCAGTTTGCCATCCGGGTTCTGTACCAGCCACGCCCAGCCGGAGCCGAAGGTGGCAATGGCTGTGTCGGTAAACTTTGATTTGAAGTCCGAAAAGCTGCCGAAATCGCGATTGATCCCCTCGGCAAGCTTGCCTCCCGGCTCACCGCCGCCGTCAGGGCTCAGGCACTGCCAGTAGAAAGTGTGATTCCAGACCTGGGCCGCGTTATTGAATACACCTCCATCCGAGTTCCGGATCACTTCCTCGAGAGACTGGTCGGCCATGGCTGTTCCCTCGACCAGGCCGTTGAGCTTATCGACATAGGTCTTGTGATGCTTGCCGTGGTGGTATTCAAGGGTTTCAGCCGAGATGTGCGGCTCCAATGCGTTCTTGGCATAGGGAAGATCGGGAAGGGAAAAAGCCATGGTCTACTCCTTGGTGATATTAAGTGCTGAATGAAATCTGCAATCGACGATATCAGATATGGTCTATTGGCCAATCGAGTTCAAGGGGCTGTTCAATAAAGGCTGCGGCTACAACCTTCTTCTTCCAGCTCCTCAAGATGGCGCCAGCGGTTGACGATGTTGCAGAACAGCGCCGCTGTGCGCTCGGTGTCGTAGGCTGCCGAATGGGCCTGCGACTTGTCCCAGTCCAGGCCGGCGGCATCGACGGCCCGGGCGAGGACGGTCTGGCCGTAGGCCAGGCCACCCAGGGTGGCGGTATCGAAACAGCTGAAAGGATGAAACGGGTTGCGCTTGTAGCCGACGCGCGCGATGGCCGCGTTCAGGAAAGACAGGTCGAAAAACGCATTGTGACCGACCAGCACGGCACGCTTGCAGCCGGAATCGCGCAAGCTCTGGCGCACCGGCTGCAAAAGGTCACGCAAGGCGATTTCCTCGCTGACCGACGGGCGCAGCGGGTGATTGGGACGGATACCATTGAACTCCAGCGCCGCCTGTTCGATGTTGGCGCCTTCGAACGGAGCGACATGACGCATCATGACCGTTCCGGGTTGCAGCCAGCCGTCTTCATCCATTTCTATGATGCAGACCGCCAGTTCCAGCAAGGCATCAGTGGCCGCATTGAATCCGCCCGTTTCGACATCGACCACGACGGGCAAAAAGCCGCGGAATCTTTTTGAAATATCCATCATCAGAACAGAACAGAATCAGTGTTAAAGTCCAACAGCTTGTCATCATACTGTGTTGAAGCCATAGGAGTTGCGCTAGTGTTCTCAATCCGCCTGTTTCTCTTCATTGTTCTGCCGATGGTGGCACTGACTTGCCAGGCCCAGGTGTTCTGGTCGGTCATCGACGCAGACGGCAGGCAGAACTGGTTGCTGGGCACGGTCCACAGTGAGGACCCGCGCCTGCTTGATTTCCCTGCAGAACTCATGGAAGCGCTGCGCCAGTCGGAGCGGGTAGCGCTGGAACTGGTGCCGGACGGCTCCATGCTGGAGCGATTGATCGAAGCGATGCATTACGACCAGGGGCGGTTGCACGAGGTGCTGGAGCCGGCTCTTTACGATCGAGTGGTCGAACTGCTTGACCAGGATTACGGCATGGGTGAGCCGGCCGTTCGACGCATGCGCCCCTGGGCGGTGGCAATGACCCTGTCGCTGCCCCCGCCACAAACGGGATTGTTCATGGACCTGGCTCTGTCGTTTCGCGCCAGCGCCATGGGCAAGGATGTGATTGCCTTGGAAACCCTGGATGAGCAGCTGGGATTTTTCGAAAGCATGGGCAAGGCTGGCCAGATCGAACTCGTTCGCCAGGCCGTGGCTGACCACGACCAGATGGCCGAGGTTTTCGAGGAACTCATTGCCACCTACCTGGCAGGTGATCTTGATGAACTTGAAGCCCTGTCCAGGGCTCAGATCGACCAACTGGGCCCTGAAGTTGCCCACCATTTTCAGCAAGTCGGACTGGTTGACCGTAACCGTGTCATGGTCGAGCGGGCATTGCCCTACCTGCGGCAAGGCGGGTTGATCATTGCCGTGGGGGCGCTGCACCTGCCGGGTGAGGACGGCCTGATCGAGTTGTTGAGGGGCGAGGGTTTTAAGGTCGAGGGCGTTTACTGAGTCGGAGGTTCGTCGGTACCCGCGTCGTTGGATGCGCTGGAGCCGAGAATGATTTCCTGCTGATGGAGTGAGGTCAGCATTTTATTTCCAGCAGCCACAGTGGCCGCCCGGGGCTGGGCAAGCTCCCGGGCGATGATGTCAAGCGCGTGCGTGCCGCTGGCTTGATCTTCCTGGAGCAAGGTGATCAACCGCGCGGTCAGGGGATTGATCTTCATGAAGCCGACCCGATCATTTCGTCGTCGCCAGGCCGCGAGGATCACTGGCGCATGTTCGGACGCTGTGGGTCTGAATGTCGGGCTGATGCGGTGAACCGGCCAGTGGTACTGGGCGAGCGCGAGGGTGGGATTGATCAGGGGATGCCCTTCGAGTAGCCGAAGTTCGGGCTCGACGGTGATGGTATTCGGGTCAGCCTCATGCAGGCGCACGGTCGTCTCGAGATATTCCCAGTGGGCCAGTTCGGTCAACCATGGCGGGTCGCTTTCCTCGGTCGGGCGGGCCTCAGCCAGGTAGCGGACAAACTCGCTTCCGATTTCGGTAAACATGGGCGTGGACGGGCGATGTCGGACCATGAAATCGCGAATCAGCGCATCCCAGGCCGGATCGTCGAACAGGCGCCGCAGCACCGGAAAATTGCGGGCGAAGAGGTTGCGCAGATTATTGAAAAACAGACGACGGTAGATGGCCAGGCGGCGCTCTTCCAGTCCGTCGGGGGCTCCGGCACGGTCGGGATCGCGCAGGTGGTCGGCGAACTGCCGTTGCAGGGCCAGCAGCTTTTCCGGCGGTTCACGCACCGACATTGACATTTGCGCTTTCGCTGGTAGAGCCCCTTCGGGTCGCAGCCTGCAACTTTCGAATCGTGCCGACCTCGGCGAGCAGTTCGTCGATTGGGGGGAAATTGAAATCCCGTTCCAGCAAGGTCGGCACCGGGCCCAGTCTGGCATAGGCGGATTCGAGCAGCTTCCAGACCGGGTCGATTACCGCGGCGCCGTGCGTGTCCACGATCAGGTCTTCGGCCTCGTGGTGGTGGCCGGCGACATGGAGGTAAGCCACACGCTCGGCAGGCAGGCCGGCCAGAAACGCCTGCGGGTCGTAACGGTGGTTGACGCTGTTGACATGGATATTGTTGACGTCAAGCAGGAGCAGGCAGTCGGCCTTGGCCAGCACGGCATTGATGAATTCCAGTTCGCTGATTTCGGCGCCCGGCGCGGCGTAGTAGGAAATGTTTTCGACCGCAATCCGGCGACCGAGAAGATCCTGTACCCGGGCAATACGCTCGGCAACCCAGTCGACCGCCTCCTCGGTGAAAGGGATAGGCATAAGGTCATATAGATGCCCATGTTCCGAGCAATAGCTCAGGTGGTCGGAATAACCGACGATTTGGTGCTGATCAAGGAAGCGGCGCAATCGGGCGATATAGGCTTCATCTAATGGTTCCGGTGCCCCCAGCGACAGCGAAAGCCCGTGGCACAGGAATGGAAATCGCTCAGTGAATCCGTGCAGCTGACGACCGAGTTTGCCGCCGACACCGATCCAGTTCTCTGGTGCGATTTCCAGAAAATCAATCTGGTCGGGGTTGACATCACTGAGTGGGCCGAGCAGTGGCCGTCGCAAACCCAGCCCGGCACCGCCGGGCAGGAAGTGACTGGAATGCACCGCTTGATCAGGAATGGTGGCAGACACGGAAGCCCTGCTCAGGTGCTGTCGTGTTGGTTGCCGCCACAGGCGCCTTCTCCGCAGGCACCCTCGCCACATTGGCCTTCACCACACATGCCTTCGCCGCACCGTCCTTCTTCATCCTTGTCCTCTTCGGGGTTATCCTGATCTTCGTCTTCTTGATCTTCCTCTTCGCCGCAGGTGCCTTCGCCGCAAGCTCCTTCGGAAAAGTTGGCCTTTCCGGCCATGAAGCCGCGGTCAAGCTGCTCGGCCTGGAACAGCTCGTCGGCCACCTCCGCATTGCCGCTCAGGGTAAATGAAGCTGCGGTCAGCGTACCGATGACGGCAGTGAAAACAGTCTTGTCAGCCATGATTCATTCTCCAGCTATGTTGATCAGAAGACACTCTGCCTCGAACATCGTTCAAGAAACGCCGACAGCGCCTCTGAGTTCGCAGCCTTGTCGATGCGAAATCATAGCATTCGGCTTATCCTGGCTTCCTCACGCTAAAGGTTCTTTTTCTTGCACCGGCAAAGATCCAGGACCGGGCATAACGCACACTTCGGCGATCGGGCCCGGCACGTGTACCGACCGTGCAGGATCAGCCAGTGATGGGCGTGGCGAAGATATTCGGCCGGCACGCGCTTGAGCAGGGCTTTCTCCACGGCCAGTGGCGTCTTTCCTGGCGCCAGCCCCGTGCGGTTGGCGACGCGAAAGATATGAGTGTCGACTGCCATGGTCGACTGGCCAAAGGCGGTATTGAGCACGACATTGGCGGTCTTGCGACCGACGCCGGGAAGCGCTTCCAGGTCGGTCCGGTTATCCGGCACCTCGCCGTCGTGATGCTCGATCAGGAGCCGACAGGCCGCGATCACGTTTTTTGCCTTGGTGTTGAACAGTCCGATAGTCTTGATGTAGCGCTTCAGGCCGTCCTCGCCGAGGGCCAGGATTTGTTCCGGTGTATTGGCGACCGGAAACAACCGGTTGGTTGCCTTGTTGACGCCGACATCGGTCGCCTGGGCCGACAGGGTAACGGCGACCAGCAGTTCAAACGGCGTCGTGTAGTTCAGTTCCGTTTCCGGGTTCGGGTTGATGTCGGCCAGACGGCGGAAGAATTCCCTGCGGTCGCTGAGTTTCACGAGTGGACCGGCTCGGATCTCGGACGTTGAACCGGCTCGGGGCGCGGCCGGGAGATCAGGTACTGGCGCAAGGCCACCATCAGCCCCAGGCCGATAAAGGCGCCCGGTGGCAGTACGGCCAGCAGCAGGCCCCAGCCTTCAGGCAGCAGATGGATAGTCATTTCCGCAGCCCAGGGGCCCAGCAGCAAGTCGAAATCGGCAAACAGGGTGCCCTGGCCAATGATTTCGCGCCCCGCCCCCAGCGAGATCAGGACCAGGGCGAACCCGATTCCTTGAGCGAGTCCATCATGCAGCGCCGGTAGCAGGGGCTGGCGCGATGCAAAGGCTTCAGCGCGGGCCAGTATGGTGCAGTTGGTGACGATCAGTGGCACGAAAATGCCCAGCGTGCGGCTCAGGTCATGCAACCAGGCCTGCAGGCTCAGATCGACGACCGTCACCGTGGTGGCGATGATCAGCACGAAGGCCGGGATGCGGACCTCCGGTTGCAGCGTGCCGCGCAGGATCGAGACGGCGGCATTCGAACAGACCAGCACAAAGATGGTCGCAAGCCCCAGTCCCAGGCCGTTGACGGCGGTGTTGGTTACCGCCAGCAGTGGGCAAAGCCCGAGCAATTGCACCAGGCCGGCGTTGTTGTTCCACAGGCCCTGGCGCCAGATCTCCGCGTGTGCTGTCTGCAGTCCCGGTTGCATGGTCATAGCTTAATCAAGCCCCGCCGGGGTGTCAGGTGATTGGTCCCAGATATCCTCGCCGTGGTCGACCAGGGTCTCAAGCGCGCGCCGGACAGCGTCAATTACGGCGCTTGCGGTGATGGTGGCATTGGTCATGGTGTCGAATTCGCCGCCGCGGCGATCGGGTGCCCAGGCTTCGGGCGGCGGATCTTGCAGGCTGCGACCGTCGAACTGGTTGATCCAGTCGCTGCGGCGTGCTTCGATGCGATCGCCCAGGCCGGGTGTCTCCCGATGATCCAGCACCCGAACGCCGATGACGGTGCCGTCCGGATGTGCCGCGATCAGCAGCCGGATATCACCGCTGTAGCCACGGGGCGTGGTCAGGTCGATGATCGCGGCGGTTGGCTCGTTGTCGAGCCGGGCTCGATAGATCCGGGCTGGGCGGGGAAGACTGGGTATATCGAGTTCGATCCAGTCGGCGACCAGTTCGTTGTCGAAACTGCCTTCTGGCAGCAGTTGGGTCAGCACCGCCAGGGCGCGGCGGTCCTGTTCCAGTGTGATTCGATCGCGGGTGATGTGGTTCAGGCCCGCCAGGATTGCGGCGGATGCCAGACCAATCAGGGCCAGCGTCAGGGCAGTCCTGGTGCGCGGCGGCATCTTCATCGCCGGTGGCCGTAGGTTCTGGGGCGGGTGTAGCGGTCAATCAGCGGAGCGATCATGTTCATCAATAAGATGGCAAAGGCCACGCCGTCAGGAAAGCCGCCAAAGCGGCGAATGACCAGGGTAATGACGGCCACGCCAGCGCCGAAGACCAGCTTCCCTTTCATTGTGCTGCAGCCGGAGACCGGGTCGGTCGCGATGAAGAACGCGGCCAGGACCAGGGCGCCCGAGAAGATGTGCTGGGCCGGCGACGGATGGATGTCCGGTCCAAGCAGCCACATCGGTGCCGAGACAATGATGACCGTGAGCATGACCGCGACCGGGACATGCCACGAGATCACCCGTTTATAGATCAACCAAAGCCCGCCAATCGCGTACCAGTTGGCAATCCATTCCCAGCCCAATCCACCAAAATCGCCGAACATCGGATGGTCGCGGATCTCGACCACTGAGAAGTTGTCCTGCACGCCGGTGCGCAGGGCGTCGAGTGGCGTGGCCTGGCTGATGGCATCCCAGGCCAATCCGGCCGGCAACTGGCCGGTCAGGATGGCGTAGGCGGTTTCGCCCAGGCCAGGCAGGCCGGGCGAGAGCTGGCGCGGAGTGAGCCAGTTGCTCAGGTCGATGGGGAAAGCGATGATGACCGCAGCAAAGCCGACCATGGCCGGGTTGAACAGGTTGTAGCCCAGGCCACCGTACAGATGTTTGGCGATCACAATCGCAAACAGCATGCCGACAGCGGCAATCCACCAGGGCGCCAGCGGCGGCATGCACAGGGCAAACAGAACACCGGTGACCACGGCGCTGTAATCGCTCAAGAACAGCTTGACCGGCCGTTGCCGGGCCTTGAGCATCGCGGCTTCGAACACCAGGGCAAAGCCGACCGCAAGCGCGATCTGGAAGAAGATTCCCCAGCCGAAATACCACCCGTGGGCGAGTACTGCCGGCACAAGTGCATATAAAACCTGGCGCATCACACCGCCGACCGTGCTGGTCGGTGGCAGGTGCGGCGCACCGGCGAGTTCGAACGTCCGGGCCGCGGTCATTGTTTCTTCTGCCGCGCGCGCTCAATGGCGGCTTCGATCTCGCTTTTGGCCTCGTTCGGCGCCTGGAGCTTTTCCCGGCGCCGCTCGCGGCG
>JBGTEC010000246.1:0-6320 GCA_041747995.1 Wenzhouxiangella sp. | reverse complement strand
CCATTAATCAGCGTGTCACAAAGTTTCTCTAACCTTGTTTCAGTCAACAAACCATTGATCAGGAGATCAATCATGATGAAGAAATTGCTTGCTACCGGCGCGATCAGCGCCATCCTGGCCGCAGGCTCGGCCTTCGCCCAGGTGGAAGTTGATCCGGCTTTGCCTGAATACACCCCGGTTTCCGGAATTTCGGGCAACCTGTCCTCGATTGGTTCGGACACCCTGAACAACCTCATGACCCTGTGGGCCGAGGAATTTCAGAGCATCTATCCGAACGTCAACATCCAGATCCAGGGTGCTGGCACCTCGACGGCGCCGCCGGCCATGGCCGAGGGTACCGCCAACTTCGGCCCGATGAGCCGCATGCCACGTGAAAGCGAGCAGCAGGCTTTCGAGGAGCGTCATGGCTATCCGATGTCAGTGGTCGGAGTGGGAATCGATACCATTGCCGTGTTCGTCAACCGTGACAACCCGATCGAGGGTCTGACCATCGAGCAGGTGGACGCGATCTTCTCGGCCACCCGTCGATGTGGTGGCGCTCAGGACATCACCCGCTGGGGCCAGGTTGGCCTGACCGGTGCCTGGGCCAATCGCGACATCACCCTTTATTCGCGCAACGCGGTTTCCGGTACCTACGGTTACTTCCGCCAGCATGCCATGTGCGATGGTGATTTCAAGAACTCGATCAATGAGCAGCCCGGTTCCTCGTCGGTTGTCCAGGGCGTCGCCGAGTCTTTGAACGGCATCGGCTATTCAGGGATTGGCTACTCCACTTCCGGTGTACGCGCCATTCCGGTCGGCAACCCGCCGGTCGCCCCGTCCGGTGAAACGGCTGCCGACGGATCCTATCCGCTGGCCCGCTTCCTGTACGTGACCGTCAACCGTCATCCGAATCGCGGGCTTGCTCCGCTGGAGCGGGAGTTCATGAAGCTGGTGCTGTCGAAGCAGGGTCAGCAGGTCGTGGTTCGCGACGGTTACATCCCGCTGCCGGCATCGGTGGCTGCACGCTTCCGTACTGAGCTGGGCATCGAGTAAAAAAGCGGCTTCTCCAAAGCCAGTCAGAACTCCCTGCCACCGGCAGGGAGTTCGATTTAAGGGACAGGAAATAAAGTTTTGCTCTGTCACAATCCTGCAATACAAGCTTCATAAACTGCGTGCCTGAACCGTCGCTCTTGCCATTAAATCAGGAATCAAGGTCAGATGTCATCTCTCAGCACCGCCATCGGCAATCGGACCACCAGCGACTTGCTCCCGAATGCCGCCAGCCGGATCAAGCAGCGGCGGATTCGTCATCTGAAGGATCTGTCGACCCGCTTTATGGTCTCTGCCGCCGGCTACGGTGTGGTGCTTTCCCTGGCACTCATCTTTGTCTTTCTCTTTATCGAGGTTTCCCCCCTGCTGCGCAATGCCAGCCTGGGCACGTCGGTCAGCTACTCCAATCCCGGCAGCGAAGCTGAGAACCTTTACCTCGCCAGTGAACGTTACCAGGAAGCGGCGGTGCGATTCGCTGCCGACGGCACCCTGACCTTCTTCAACCCGCAGGATGGTCAAACCCTGCAGGATCACGCATTGAACCTCGGTGAAGCCGAGGTGGTCAGTTTTGCCAGCGGAGAGCCACGCACCGGTCTGGTGGCTTATGGGCTATCGGATGGCACGGCCGCGGTGGTCCAGCATGAATATGCCGTCACGTTTCCCGGTGACGTCCGCCTGGTCACACCGAGACTGGCGCTGCCACTTGGCCAGGAGATCGTGACCATCGATGATGAAGGTCAGGCGCTGAACGCCCTGGCGATCCAGCAGGGTTCGACCGGCATCGGCATTGCCGCGGCCACTGCTGATGGTCGCCTGCTGTTGACACGCTACGTCAGCCGCCGATCGTTCCTGACCGGCGAGACCGAATTCGTCAGGGAAAATCACGAATTGCCTGCGCCGCCGGCCACGCCTACCCGTATCCTGATCGATATCACCATGCGCATCCTGTTTGTGGGCGACGCGCAGGGCTTTCTGCATTACTACGATATTTCGAACCCTGCCCAGGCCAGGCTGATGGACAGTCGCCGCGTGATCGCAGGGGATGTGCCGAGCGTGACCGCGATGGAATATCTGCTGGGTACCGTTTCAGTGATCGTCGGAGGATCCGACGGCACGGTGGCTCAATACTTCCTGGTCCGCGACAGCGCCAATATCGGCCGCATCACGCGCATCCGAGAGTTTCGTCAGCATCCGGCCGCGATCACCACGATCTTTCCGGAATTTACCCGAAAAGGGTTTCTGGTCGGCGATGCGGGCGGGAACCTTGGTCTTCACTATGGCACCTCGGCCAGTACCCTGTTCATCAAGCAGGTGTCCGACAATCCGATCGTCAATGCCTCGCTGACCCCGCGTAACGACGGCGTGCTGTGGACCGACGGTCATGGTGAAATCCATTTTGTCGGCCTGTGGAACCGTCATCCTGAATCGTCCTTCACCGCGCTTTGGAACAAAGTCTGGTACGAGGGACGGTCATCGCCGGATTATGTCTGGCAATCATCATCGGCGACGGACGAATTCGAGCCCAAGTTCTCCCTGGTGCCGCTGTCGGTCGGAACCCTCAAGGCCGCGTTCTACGCCATGCTGTTCGCGATGCCGCTGGCCATTTTCGGGGCGATCTACACGGCTTACTTCATGAGCCCGAAAATGCGCGGTCTGGTCAAGCCGACCATCGAAGTCATGGAAGCCTTGCCAACGGTCATTCTTGGCTTTCTGGCCGGCTTGTGGATGGCGCCGTTCATTGAAAGCCACTTGCCGGCCGTGTTTTCGATCCTGGTTCTGATGCCGCTTTTCATGCTGCTGACCGCCTATGCCTGGTCTCATGGGCCGCGAGCGCTGAGATTCCTGGTGCCGCCGGGCTGGGAAGCGGCGATCCTGATTCCAGTCGTGCTATTGACGGGCTGGTTGTGCGTCAGTTTGAGTCCCTTGATCGAGATCTGGCTGTTCGATGGCAGCATGCGCCAGTGGTTTACCGATGTCGGCATCACCTACGACCAGCGCAACGCCCTGGTCGTCGGCATCGCCATGGGGTTTGCCGTGATCCCGACCATCTTCTCGATTGCAGAAGACGCAGTGTTCAACGTGCCCAAGCACCTGACCCAGGGCTCGCTCGCACTCGGCGCCACACCCTGGCAGACCGTGATCGGCGTCGTCCTGTTGACCGCCAGTCCCGGCATCTTCTCGGCCGTGATGATCGGCTTCGGCCGCGCGGTTGGCGAAACCATGATCGTGCTGATGGCCACCGGCAACAGCCCGGTGGTCAACTTCAATATCTTCGAAGGCATGCGCACCCTGTCGGCCAACATCGCCGTCGAAATGCCGGAAGCCGCCGTGGGCGGCACCCACTACCGCCTGCTGTTCCTCGCCGCGCTGGTGTTGTTCGGCTTCACGTTCATTCTCAATACCATCGCCGAAGTCGTGCGCCAGCGACTGCGGGCGAAGTATTCGTCTCTTTGAACAGGTGCATGAAATGAATTCAAGCATTCAGCATATGGGTCTTGGGCCAACATTGGAGTTGGTAAAAGGTAGAAAGGTAAAAGGTAAAAGGAAAACGACCATCTTTCACCTTTCACCTTTCACCTTTGCGCCTTTGTGCCTTTGTGCGCGAGCCGGAGGCGAAGCATGAAACAATGGTTCAAATCCGGCGACCCCTGGATCTGGCTCATTGCCGGGGCCGTCAGTATCAGCGTCATCATGGTCGTCGGGCTGTTGCTGCTGATTGCGGTTCGCGGGCTGGGGCATTTCTGGCAGCCGCCGATCGTGGAGACCACGTTTCACGACGCCGGACAGGAAATCGCGGTGCTGGGTACCATCCGGACTGTCGAGACAGTGACCGCGCAGGCGGTGCGTGAAGCCGGCTTCCAGGTCCCGGAGGATCAGGGTCTGGTGACCCGGTACCTGTTTCACCTTGGCAACCGTGACCTGACCGGGCGTGACTTCCAGTGGTTCATTGGCGACTTCCTTGAAGAGTTCGCCTATCCTGCTGATGCGATCATGCTGGAGCGGCGCGAATGGGGAAATTTCTTCGGCTACCTGCTGGCAGTCAAGGAAGGTGACCGCGTCGTCGCAGAAGGGGAGGCGGCTTTTGCCGAGCTGCGTGAGCGGATGAAGCGCAGCAGCGAGCTGGTTGCCGATACCGTGCAGATGGAACGCTACGAGATCGGCCGGATCAACCGCGGTATCGAGCAGGAGCGTCTTGAGCAGCGTCGTATCGAGCTGAATGATCGCCTGACGGATGCAGAACGCCAGGACCAGATTGCTCGCAGCGAGGCCGAGGTGGCGCGGCTGAATGCCGTCTACCAAGAGATGCTCAGCGAGTTGCAAGCCCTGCGCGCGACTGCCCGGCGTGATTCGCTGGTGGCGCGTGCCAGCGACGGGCGCGAGGTCACCATCGCCCTGGCCGATGTGGTTCGGGCCACTCGCGCCAATACCATGACGTTGCCGCAAAAATTGCAAGAGTACGGCGCACGGTTCTGGGGTTTCCTCAGCGGATATCCACGCGAGGCCAATACCGAGGGCGGCATCTTTCCGGCAATCTTTGGCACCGTCATCATGGTGTTGATCATGTCGATCGTCGTGACACCGTTCGGCGTACTGGCAGCCATCTATCTGCGCGAATATGCCAAGCAGGGGCCGGTTACCCGCATTGTCCGAATCTCGGTCAACAACCTGGCCGGGGTGCCATCCATCGTCTTCGGTGTGTTCGGACTGGGTTTCTTCGTTTATTTCCTGGGTGGCAATATCGACCAGCTCTTCTTTCCGGAGGCGCTGCCGGCGCCGACATTTGGCTCACCAGGGCTGATCTGGGCCTCGCTGACCCTGGCGCTGCTGACCCTGCCAGTCGTGATTGTCTCCACAGAGGAAGGCCTGACCCGAATCCCCAAGGCGATGCGTGAAGGGTCCCTGGCCCTGGGTGCGACCAAGGCTGAAACCCTGTGGAAGGTGATCGTGCCCGTCAGCACGCCGGCGATGATGACCGGGCTGATTCTGGCGGTGGCCCGTGCCGCCGGTGAGGTGGCGCCTCTGATGCTGGTCGGCGTGGTCAAGTTGGCGCCGAACCTGCCGCTCGATGGTCAGTTTCCCTACCTGCACCTGGAGCGGCGCATCATGCACCTGGGCTTTCATATCTACGATGTCGGCTTCCAGAGCCCCAATGCCGAAGCGGCCCGGCCTGTGGTCTATGCCACGGCCCTGGTGCTGGTCGGGCTGATCCTGATTCTCAACCTCACCGCCATTGCCATCCGCAACCGGTTGCGTGAGAAGTACAAGAGCGAGAGTGACTAGACAACATGATTGAAACCAGCCAACGAGAGTTACCGAAGGCCGCTTCCGGCCTGTCCAACGCGAGCACGCGCAAGCGATTGAGCCTGCGCAATGAGCAGATTTCGATGGAAGTGCGTGATCTGAACCTGTTTTATGGTCAAACCCAGGCGCTGAAGAACATCAGCATGGACATTGCCAGCAAGCGGGTGACGGCCTTCATCGGTCCCAGCGGCTGCGGCAAGTCGACCCTGCTGCGCTGCTTCAATCGCATGACTGCTCTGGTCGATATCTGCAGCATCAAGGGCGAGATCAAGATCGACGGCGAAGATATCTATCATCCATCCATCGATGTTCCCGAGTTGCGGCGCAAGGTCGGCATGGTGTTCCAGAAGCCGAACCCGTTCCCGAAATCGATCTACGAGAACATCGCCTACGGACTTCGACTGCAAGGGGTGCGCAACCGGCGCAAGCTTGACGAGGTGGTGGAAAATTCCCTGCGCCGGGCCGCGCTCTGGGATGAGGTCAAGGATCGGCTCGATGACAATGCCTTTGGCCTGTCGGGTGGTCAGCAGCAGCGACTGGTGATTGCCCGGGCAATTGCCATTGAACCGGAAGTGATCCTTCTCGATGAACCCTGTTCTGCGCTTGATCCGATATCAACGGCCAAAGTTGAGGAGCTGATCATCGATCTGAAGGAAACCTACACCATCGTGATTGTGACCCATAACATGCAGCAGGCGGCGCGAGTATCGGACTTTACCGCCTATATGTACCTGGGCGAGTTGATCGAGTACGAGGATACAGCCAAGCTGTTTACCAATCCGTCCCGCAAGGCGACCGAAGACTACATTACCGGCCGCTACGGCTGACCCTGAATCCGGCACGCCGACAAGGCCTTTTGGAGCGATTACATGGAAAAGCATTTCGATCAACATATTTCACGCCAGTTCAACCAGGAACTGGACATGCTGCGCCAGGATGTCATGGCCATGGGCGGGGTGGCCGAGGAAATGGTACGCGAGGCGATC
>JBGTEC010000245.1:0-2435 GCA_041747995.1 Wenzhouxiangella sp. | reverse complement strand
GCCATGGTGGCCGATGGTCAGCTCAACAAGCAGATCGCGGCGGAATTGAACATCCAGGAACGCACGGTCAAGGCCCACATGAGCGAAATCTTCCACAAGCTCGCCGTGCGCAACAGAACCCAGGCCGGCATCGCCTTCCGCCACCTCGAACTCGTAGACCCGGCCAGCAGGATGTAAAAGCAATAACCACAGTGTTTCCGAGTCCGTCGCGAAAGGAACAAGAAAAGCTAACCACAGAGGCACGGAGGTCACTGAGAAAAGAAGAATCGAAGCTATTTATTTCCTGATTATGTACGTAACTCAGCTACTGCCCACGTATTTTAAAACCTGTTCAAGTCCAGAAACCTGTGCCTGTCGATGGCTTCGAGCATCGGGTGATGCCGAGTGCCTCGACCCCACCCGGGGCGATCGGCGCTTATGACGTGGCCTGACATTCGGGGGCCGGGAACCTACGAATACCCGCTGGTAAAACTGCAGCGAAGTGGGTTTCCTAAAAAGTTCTTTGGTTGGCAAAGAGGCTGATGGGTTCAGTAAGAATTCCGCGCCCCGGTCGGGCCGAAGCCCCCGACACTCCCCGATGCAGGAGGTTGCGAGTTTGTTTAGGGCCGAACCTGTCCATTGCACGACATTGTCAACGGGGAGTGGCGTTGGCTGCTGCTCGTGCCGTTGGTCGCGGAAGATGGCACGATCCCTTCCGCATCCATCCCCATCCGTGTGCCATCAAGAAGCCTTACAAACCCGGCCCCCCTTCGAAGCCGTTTCAGTGGCGCCAAAGCGCCCAGGAACCCTGGGGCTTGATTCAATGCCGATCGACCCACGGCACGAGCAGCAGGTGACGCCACTCACCGCCTTCCGCGATGGCTGAAGGATGTACATAATCAGGAAGCACTTTGCTATGTGTACTCTGTGTCCTCTGTGCCTCCGTGGTGAGCCTTTCTTGTGACTCAGAGTTTGGGCAGGATTCGCCAGAAGGCGTCGACGCAGGCCATGCCCAGTAATTGGGAGCGGCCCGGGTTCCAGCCGGTTTCCGGTATGGGGGCGTTGGCGTTGTCCTTGAATGGCATTTCCAGGGTCATGGCCAGGCAGTCGAAGGTTTCGGCCATGTAGTCGGTGCACTTGCGCAAATCGGAGCTGCCCGGCGCGTCGACGTCGTAGCCAAACTTCGTCTGAAAGTCCGGGCTGATTTCGGCAAGCAATCGCTTGAATGTGTCAAGCTGATCCTGCTTGTGATCATTCCAACTGGCGATACCCTCGGCGCCGGCGATGAAGTTGTATGGCAAGGCTTCATCACCATGCACATCGAACGCGAAATCAACCCCGGTCTGCTTCATGCGCTCGATGACGTAATAGACCTCCGGCGACTGCTCGGGCGATGGCTCGGCCCATTCCCGATTGAGATTGCGGCCGAGGGCGTTGCAGCGCAGGTGGCCACGCACGCTGCCATCAATGCACATGTTCGGCACGAGATACACCACGGCCTGTTCCAGCAAACGCCGCGAGACCGGGTCTTCTTCATCCAGCAGACGATCGACAAATCCCTCGACCCACCACTCGGCCATGGTCTCGCCTGGATGCTGGCGGGCAGTCACCCAAAGCTTTTTCCTGGTGTTGTCCGGCTCGCCAATCACCAGGAGGGTATGGGCATGTCCATCCGGCGTTGCACACAGGGTCTCGGCGCGCACCCGTGGCGAGGCAAGTGCATGGGCAATCAACTGCTGATGCCGGCTCAAGGGGTAGGGCGCGAAGTAGGCGTAGTAAACGACGTCGGCTTCCGGGCGGTCAGAGATGACCAGACGCTCGCCGTCAAACTCGGTCGGCACTCGATACCAATGCTCGCCATCAGTCGAAGCAACCGCCTGGTAGTCCTTGAACCCGCCGGGATAGGACACCTTGCCGGCATTGTCGATGCTCATCACGCAATCGATGTCACGCGCATTGCAGAGCTGGAAAAAGAACCATTGCAAGTGCTCGTCGCCGGCATCGTGCCTGATTTCAAGATGAATATCATCGGCCTTGTCGGCACTGATGACCTTGATATTGCCGCCATCGAAATGGCTGAAAACGTGAATACTCATAATCTAAGAACCCAGTGTTGTGGATGCAGGAATTGGTCAGGCTATGGTACAGCAGCAAGCAGTTCACGACGTATGAAGACCTGGCCGATTCGGCGGAATACGCCGTACAAGGGCGCGGTCAGACACAGACGACGATCCTCCGCGGGATGATCAAAGGCCAGGCTGCTCGCATGCAACAACAGGCGATCGCAGCCAAACAGCTCCCGGAACAGGCGGTTGTGGCGACCTTCACCGTAGGTGGTATCGCCAATGACCGGGTGAAACACATGTTTGAGATGCCGACGGATCTGGTGCATTCGACCGGTTTCAGGGAAGACCTCCAGCAGCGAGTATCGTGCGCTGGGATAACGACCAATGGCG
>JBGTEC010000244.1:0-4939 GCA_041747995.1 Wenzhouxiangella sp. | reverse complement strand
GTCGCGGGCGAACTGCTCCAGTTTCTGGTCAAAAATCAGGCGTCCTTCGTCGTCGCGGCTGAGAATGCCGCTTTCGGTCAATGATTCGATAAATTGTTTGAACAGGGTGCGATCGTAGAACTCCGGCGCTTCGAACTCATGCAGCAAGGAAATCCGCTGGGCACAAAGGATACAGAGTTGTTCGAGTTGTTGTCGGGTCAGTCTTCCAGAGCCGTTCTTGGCCAATACCGACACGGTGATGAAATAGCGCTCAAAGGTCTGGATCAGCGAATTGCCGATCAAGCGCAGGTAATAGGTCTGATCGCTGCCTCCGGGTGCCCGTTGCAGCCGATCCTGTGATGCCCGCAGCAGGCCGAGCTCGACCTGTACGTCGATGCACTGATCGATTACCGCTTCAAGCTCCTCAGCTTTCCAGGGCAGAAACAGCTCTCGCTGGAGAAAAGGATAAACCGTCATGGTCAGGTCGCGGATTCGTGACCGGCGCACACGCTGGGCATTGAGAAAGCAACAGGCGATCCAGGCTGACATGGCCAGCAGGTGCGCGATGTTGTTGCGGAAGTAAGTCAGAAGAACGGCACTGGTAGCATCGGTGCGGATGATGCTGCCCAAGCGGTGCTCAAATCGTTCGATCACGCCCAGTTCGAGCCCGTAGTCGATAATCTGGACTGCAGTCATGTTCGTTATCGTGATTCGCTCGCCCATCCCACTGCGCGAAATGATCAGCTTGAGCATTTCGATCAGCTGTTCTAGGTCATCCTCATCCAGTGCATGCTTGCGGCTGGCCAGCAGTGCGGTCGCCAGAAGGTTGATCGGATTGACGTGCGCTGCCCCATTGATGTTGATCATGATGCGACTGGCCAGATCATCAACCATACCGGGTAGCCACGGCGGCCGACTGTCAGGCTGCAGGTTTTTTTCGGTCCAGGACGGATTGTGCTCGTCGAGCAGCTGGTTAAGCAGCACCGGTTCGCCGAAACTGACCGCGACCTCGCCATAGTTCTTGCGCAGGATGTTGATCAGATTTCTGAAATCGGAAAGTGATTCAGCTTTTTTCTGCCGGCCCGACAACTCGGAGATATAAGCATTGCCTTCGGCCAGACGTTCATAGCCGATGTAGACCGGTTGGAAAAGAACGGGGCGGCTGCGATAACGCAAAAAGGCCCGGACCGTGATTGACAGCATGCCCGCCCTCGGGGGCAAAAGACGACCGGTGCGCGAACGAGTTCCTTCAATGAAGTATTCCAGTGCCACGCCACGATTGAGTATTTCCGAGACATACTGGTTGAAAACGGCTGCGTACAATGGCTGCGAGCGAAACGAGCGCCGCAGGAAAAACGCGCCGCCGCGCCGTAGCAAAGGGCCGACCAAGGGCATGTTCAGATTGAGCCCGGCGGCAATGTGTGGCGGCACGAAGCCTCGATGGTAAAGCAGGTAGGACAGCAGCAGATAATCGATATGGCTGCGATGGCATGGCACATAGACGATCTCGTGACCCGGGGCAGTGTCACGAAATTTGCTGAAGTGCAAGACCTTGACGCCGCGATAAATCCGGTTCCAGAACCAGGACAACAGCAGATCTGCAATTCGAATAAAGCTGTAGGAATAGTCGGCAGCAACCTCAAGGGCATAGTCGCGCGCCGCCTTCTCGGCTTTTGCGAGATCGACATTGTCACGTCGGCTCTTCGCTTCGATGGCCTGGCGAACCGGTTCGCTGCGAATGATTTTTTCAACCAGGGTGCGCCGATGTGATCGGTCCGGTCCAATGGCTGCTGTTCGTACTCGCTTGAAGTGGACCCGCAGGACCCGGCTGATTCTGCCGAGCGCTTGCTCGTTATCCTCGGTCTCGGTCAGCAGGCGCTGAAGATCCAGCGGTTTTCCGAACTGAACCATCGTTGCGCGGCCGTTGACAATGGTGCTGAACAAGCGCTTGAATCGTCCACCCAGATCCCAGTTTTCAGAAAACAGGATCTTGAAAATGCTTTCCTCGGATTCTGGTGCGCGCCCGATCAGGACAGTCACCGGTACAATCTGGACGTTGTCTGCTTTACTGGCAGTCGCCACCAGTCTTGCCAGCATGGCCGAATGTCTGCGTCGTTCTTGCCGCCGTATGAACACGCCATGATAGCGGCGGTTGGCACCATAACCTCGAGGCAGAATATGTTCGCCGACCATGATTGGATGGCGCGGCCGCGGCCAGTCCTGGCGACGGCAGATTTCGTCCACAATCAACAGGGAAGTCAGTGCATAGGTATCGAGCACGTAGAAGACCGGCTTGTCCGGGTCAAGCTGGAGCTCACCCAGGTCTTCCGGCAACACCGTACTCCTGACCCACAGATGTAGCAGCCAGCGCAGGAACGCCAGCCAACTGGCGTAAAGGCGCAGCATCATGGATTTCAGGTGACCGGCTGTCGACATCAGGAATTGCGGGAGGGGCAAGCGCTCATTCTAACATTTGCGTTCAAGGCTCCTTGACCAACGAATGCCCGGGTCCGCTTTTGAACCCGCTATCGCGAAAGGAATAAAAAATTCACCTCAGAGGCGCAGAGGTCACAGAGAAAAACAAGAAAGATAAATTATTGTTTTTATAGTTTATTCCCTCTGTGCTCTCCGTGCCTCCGTGGTAAACCTGCGTTGTTTGTTCCATGAGTGCTCACAGAGCTAACCATGGCCAGCAGCGATGGGAAGTCAGAGATAAGCAGCGATAAAAAAACCGGGCATAACCTGTAAGGTCAGCCCGGCTGAGTTTTGCCTTGTTGCGCACGAGGCGCATTGTTGTTGGTTGTTGGTCGAAGAGTTACATCCGCGTGTAATCCTCCAACCAAGCATAACTTGCCAGACGGATCTTATCAAGTATTTTACAAAAATCACTCAAGTCACTGAAAGGCAGCCCTTATTTCTTTTTGCAGGCCAAGGGCTGCCGTGCGCGGATTCTCGGCGTCACGAATCGGACGCCCGACCACGATGTAGTCGGCACCGGCAGAAAAGGCCGCTGCAGCGGACAGGGTTCGCTTTTGTTCATCGATATTGTCGACGGGTCGAATTCCCGGACAGACCACCATCAATGCCGAATCGACCTTGCGCCGAAGCGCTGCCGCTTCCAGGCCCGAGGAAATCACTCCGGCGCAACCGATGTCCAGTGCACGGCGCGCGCGTGACAGGACCAGGGCCTCGATGTCGCAATCGAATCCGAGGTCGTCCAGATCGCCACGGTCGAGGCTGGTCAGCGCGGTGACGGCCAGGACGGCTGTCGATCCGCGGTTCTCGACCGCCGCTCTGAGCATGGCATCGTTGCCATGCACGGTCAGAAAGTCGACGTTGTGACGCGCCAGTTGGGCCACGGCTCGTCCCACGGTTGGCGGGATATCGAACAGTTTCAAATCGGCGAAGATGCGCTTTCCCTGGTCCTTGAGTTCGGCGGCCAATTCGAAATAGCCACCGCTCAGAAACAACTCCAGCCCCAGCTTGTAGAAATGCACCGAGTCGCCCAGCGTCTGGATCAGTTCTCGCGCCTGATCGAGATGGGGAACGTCGAGGGCGAAAATCAGCCGCTGTTCACACGGAATGTCCTTGTGCCATTCAGTTCGGGGCGTGGTGATCATGAAAGAACTCCTTGATGACCGGGCCAAGCAGGGCCGGCTGATGCATGTGCAGATGATGGCCGCCCGGCGCGGAGAACAGCTGCTGATTCCGCAATGCGGCCAGGCGTCGTTCCAGCATGGGCGCGGGCAGGATGCCGCTGGCAGGATCGGAATAAATATTGAGAACCGGCGCCTCGATTGCATGCAGCAGGTCGAGCACCTGTGGTTCGGTGTAGCGCTGGGTTGAAGGCCAGGTCAGTCGTTGATCATGGCGCCAGCGAAACCCGTCTTTCACCGAGTCCAGGCCACGTGCGGCCAGCTTTGCAGCGGCCGATAGTTCCAGATCGCTGTTGTCGGCGCGGGCGCGCACCGCGGCTTCCCTGTCGGCATGGACCCGGCGCGGGCGCAAGCGGCTGTTGTCCACGGCCTTGCGCCAGCCGGATGCCGTTCGGTCCGGCGGCGCGCTCAATGGACCCAGGCCTTCAATCAGCACCAGCGAGGCGACGGCATCGGGACGGGCCGCTGCCAGAATGCTGGAAATCGCACCACCGAGCGAATGGCCGAGCAGGTGGAAGCGCTGCCAGCCCAGGGCCTCGGCCGCGGCGAAAACATCGAAAACATAATCGTCAAAGTGATAGCGCACGCCATCGGGTCTTGGTTGCGACAGCCCGTGACCGGGCAGGTCCAGGGCGACCAGTTCAAGGCCGTCGAGGCAGGCAGCCAGGTCGAGGAATGAATTGGCATTGTCGAGCCAGCCGTGCAAGGCCAGCACGGGCGTGCCACGGCCAGCCTGGTGCAGGCCGGCCAGGCCAATCGATTTCAGGCTCAATGCCTTCACCCCACCTGCTCCAGGCTGGCGTACCCGAGCACCAGCCACTTGGGCCCGGCCGATTCGAAGTTGATCTGCACTCGCGCAGACTCCCCCTGGCCTTCGATGCTGACCACGGTGCCGGCGCCGAAACGCGCGTGACGAACCTGGGAGCCCAGTGTCAGCCCGCTCGTCGTCGCGCTGGGAATGCCGGATCGCGCCGGAGCCGTCTTGATGCCGGGGCGAAGGTTCTCGGTCAGTTCCGCCGGAATTTCAGAAAGAAATCGGGACGGGCGTGAAAAACTGGTCTGCCCATGTGTCATCCGTGATTCGGCATGGCACATGTACAGCTGCGACATGGCCCGGGTCATGCCCACATAACAAAGGCGACGTTCTTCGGCCAAGCCGGCCTGGTCTTCGATCGAGCGCTGATGGGGAAACAGGCCCTCTTCCAGCCCAGCCATGAACACCAGCGGAAATTCCAGGCCCTTGGCCGAATGCAGGGTCATCAACTGCACGCAATCCTGCCAGCGCTCGCCCTGGTGCTCGCCGG
>JBGTEC010000243.1:0-2316 GCA_041747995.1 Wenzhouxiangella sp. | reverse complement strand
AGCCGCGTCAGAAGCTGCATCGGATATCCGATCTGCAGTCTGCCGGGCACCAGATGACAGGCGGTCCTGTGCTTCCTGGATTCGTTCGCGTCCATCGTTATTGCTGGGATTCATGATATTGGGCCTCTCGGTTGGTGTGGGTAAAATCAAAAGCTCGACCCTGAAGGGATCGAGCTGACCATGCATCGGATTGATGCTCGACCCAGATGCTATTGAGCTTGCGGCAGCCGGTCTGTACGTTCGCCAACATGCTCTCCGGCACGCCCTGCACGCGCGACCGCGGAGCTTTCTGCCCGAAGGATGAAACCGGTTTGCCGCCAGGCGAGCGCCAGCAGCAGGTACCAGAGGGCGAAGACTACCGTGGCCGGCCATTGCATCGAATGATGAACACGGGAAGGATCGGCCATCAGCTGGTCGAAGATTGCGCTCAGTATCGCCACCAGCAGCACGATCGCCGCGACAATCAACATGCCATAGCTGAGCCAGGGCGAGACCACACCCGCCCGGGCCCGGGTTTGCCGGACCAGCAGCGCGCCGATGATCAGCTTGGCGATCAAGGCCACCGGGAAATAGGTCGTGACCACGCGCTGGCGCAGGATGTCAGCCAGTTCGCCCGGCGCGCCCAGCAGGGTGATATACATAATCAGCAACATCGGGCTCAAACCACCCAGGACCGCCACCGTCGCGGCCCAACGATAACTGGCGGCACCGACCTGCATCAACCAGACCGCTGCCAACAACCAGATAAAGGGCAACAAGGCGGCCGAAGGCAATACCGTGGCCCGGAACACGTAGGCAGCCGGAGGATTGCGACCGACGGAACTGATACTGGTGCAGCCGTCCAGAAACACGCGGCAATCGGGGATCAGGCCATAGTAGCTGGAGACCCAGAGCGAGGCGGTCGCGCCACCCACCGAGATGATCACGAACAACCAGGGCAACCGGTCCGCGTTCATCGTTTATCTGACCTGTTCGCCGCCGCGAGCGAACCCAGTGGGCGTGCGGGCTTCAAGGCGCACCTCCAGGCCGGTGACTTTCCAGCTCAGCCCGAGCAGCACATACCAGCCGGCAAATGCCGTCGTCGCCGGCCATTGCAACAGGTTATGCGCCACCGAGGCATCCGCCATGACCAACTCAAGTATCACGCTGGTGACCAGCACCAGCAACAGTGCAATGGGTATCGCGAACATGCCAACGGCAAGCCCGTTGGGCGCCAGCGGTTTGCCCCGTTGGGCCTGGCGCAAAAGGATCGTGCCGACGAAAAGCTTGGCCACCAGCGCCATGGTGAAGTAGCTCGCGCTGATCCACTGCCGGCCGGCATCGATCCATTCCCCTGAAGCACCCAGGATCACGACATAGATCACGGCCAGGACTGGACTGAGCCCGCCGAAGAACACCAGGGCCATGCGCCAGCGCCGGTTGGCCGCGCCCAACCGGCCAAGCCAGGCGGCGGTCAGCCACCAAGTGACCGACAACAGTACGGATGCCGGAATGATGGTTGCGCGGTAGACGAACGAGGCCGGTTCCTGACGGCCGGTGCCACTGATGCTTGTGCAGCCCTCAAGGAAGACATTGCATTGCGGGACCAGGCCCAGACTCTGTGAGATCAATAGCGACAGACCAGCCCCACAGACTGCCAGTAGCACCACAATCCATGGAACCCACGCCGCTCTCATTCGGCGCTCCCCAACAGGCTCGCTGTGCCGAATTCAACACTTACCGGCCGGATATCCAGCCTCGATTCCCATACTGCCATATGCCGAATCTGCTGTGCCTTCAACTCCAATAATAAGCCAGCTGAACCAGAAAAGTCGTCTTTGCCCGAGTTTTTTTACAGCGGGCATTGCCCCAGCGGCGCTCTCACAAATCCACTCATTCAGCAACGCTGGCACTGTCGACCAGGCTGACCTTTTCGATGTTGTCCGCCGACGTAACCTGACCGCCGAACTGTCGGCCGAACACGTGGTTGCCGGCTGCAAAGATATTGCCCGGGTCGATACTCTGCTTGATGCCGCGAATGGCCCTGATTGCCGAATCGGAATAAACCCGGCCGATAAATTGCTGACGCACCTTGCCGATGCCGTGGTGATGCGACAGCGAACCGCCATGATCCAGCACGACCTCGCGCAGGCGCTGCTCGATAGCCTGGTAGACGCTGTCGGCCTGTGCCAGGCCTCGGCCACAAAACCCCAGGGTGAAATAAATGCAGACGCCGGTCTGGTAACTCTGTGAAATACGGTAGGACAAGTAAGGCCGACCGGGAACACCGTAAACCTTTCCAAGACGGTGCAACTCGGATTCAACCGCCGCAACCAG
>JBGTEC010000242.1:0-1892 GCA_041747995.1 Wenzhouxiangella sp. | reverse complement strand
CATGGTGGTTTCAAGATCGGCCAGCATGCAGGGCTGATACAGCGCAGCGACCGTGGCATAGTCGTAGGCATGCCTGACGCCCGCCGGGCTGATATTGGGCATCAGGGCCACAACTGCATCCAGCAGACCGTCTGCATCCTGCTCGGCCGCCCGCAACACCGCGCCACCGCCATTGGACAGCCCGGTGGCGATGATTCGCGTGTTGGCAGGGGTGAATTCACCGTCCAGAACTTCGTTGAGTACTTCCAGCCCGAATCTCGCGGCGTCGAGAACATGCAGCCCCCAATCGGCTTCCGGATGATCGCCAGAATGCGCATGTGACATGCCCACGGCGGCCGACGTCTCGTACACGCTTTCTCCGACCGGGTCGAACCCCAGCGTTGACTCGCCGCGGGCGACGCGCAAGCCTGAAAGTGCCACGCCGGTGGCATCGTTGAAATCAAAAAAGTCGGTTCCGGCACCCTTGTCGGTATAGGCCGTCGCGCAACCGGCAGGCAAGGCCCAGGGCGCGGCCAGCGGAATGGCGCCATAAACCCCACGCGAACCGGATGCGGCGGCCACAACCAGGCAGGGTTGGTCGAGATCAAAGGCATCAGGCAGTTGGACCAGCAACCGGGCAGGTTGAGCGGCGCCAGGCAAGTGGCGGAACGCGGCGAACTCCCGGCCGGGCACTGCCGGCAAACTGTCGAACAACCCACCCAGGCCGCCAGCAGAGTTCAATGCGGCCAGGGACGTCCAACTGGTGTGAATCGCAAGCATTCGTAACTCGGCAACGGTCGGCTCTTCGGGGTCGACCGGCGTTGGGGCACCCGATGTCAGCCCGTCCAGGCCCAGTCCGGCGGTCACCAGATCATCGCCATCGCGGTGGTCAGTCATCCTTATTCCGTTCAAATGCGCCGCGTCAGCAGCAATCGACTTCTGGTCCGAGCCACCGGACGCAGCCGACTCTTCCTGACTGGTTGGCTGACAGGCCATCAACAGGCTTCCAACCGCCGCCATTGTGAGAAATTTCCGCATGTGGTTGCTTCCTGTTCCCAATGTCTCCTGCTCCGTGTCAATCTCGTGGAGTCGATCCGGTATCCAATCCGGCATCCAATCCAGCATCCATCCGGCAACCATCAGGTTAACAGTCAGGGCGCCATCCCTTGAATGGACTTTGGTACAGGCGTCTGACCGGCCCACCTCTGTTAATCTTGCCATGATGCCTATTGATGTCCATAAAAAGATGCTTGACGTTTCACTTCGCGCCTTGGCCGCGCACTGAGCTGACGACCGATGACTCGCGTTCTGATTGCTGACGATCATCCGCTGTTTCGGGCCGCCCTGGTCCAGGCGCTATCGGCCTGCCTGGAAGGAACTGACATTCAGCAGGCGCGGGATCTGCCGGAAACCTGGCAGGCGCTGGAGGATTGCGAGGATATTGATCTGGTTTTGCTCGACCTGCACATGCCGGGCAACCAGGGCCTGACCGGCCTGGCCTCCATCCGCTGCCACTTTCCGGCCGTGGCCGTGGTGGTGGTTTCGGCCAACGAAGACCCTCGGGTCATTCGACGCGTGCTTGATCACGGCGCCGCCGGCTTCATTCCCAAGAGCTCAAGCCTGATTGAGCTGACCGAAGCGCTGAAATCGGTTCTCGACTGCAACGAATGGATCCCGCACCATCTGGCCCGCGCAGTTGCCGACCTGGACAGCACCGACCAGGATCGCGTCCTGGCCGCCCGTATCGCCGCCCTCACCCCGCAGCAGTTCAAGGTGCTGGCCATGGTGGCCGATGGTCAGCTCAACAAGCAGATCGCGGCGGAATTGAACATCCAGGAACGCACGGTCAAGGCCCACATGAGCGAAATCTTCCACAAGCTCGCCGTGCGCAACAGAACCCAGGCCGGCATCGC
>JBGTEC010000241.1:0-7064 GCA_041747995.1 Wenzhouxiangella sp. | reverse complement strand
TTCAAAATTGGACATGGCCTTGACCGCCTTCTTGACCCGTTGCTTCAGATAAGCCGCCAGCGACCAGTGATCCTTGCCGAACCTGGCCCGGAACCAGTTGACCAGGCCGTTCAGCTTGAGCAGGTTGTCGTAGAGCGTGGTTCCGATCAGGCCCAGCAGGGGGGAACTGATGACGGCGGCGTCGAACTGGTCGCCGTGCAGCACCAGGAAGCGGCGACCGTCGGCGGTTTCGTGAATGATTTCGTTGACAATTTCCACGTTGCCGAGGGTCATGCCGTTGTATTGACGCATGACTTCGTCGTGATTGCCGGGCACAAAGACCACCCGGGTGCCGTGCTTGGCCTTGCCGAGGATCGATCGCACGACGTTGTTGTGCGATTGGGGCCAGTATCTTTTCTTCTTCAAGGCCCAGAAATCGACGATATCGCCAACCAGGTACAGGTTTTCGCAGCGTGTCCCGCGCAGGAAATCGAGCAGGTAGTCGGCACTGCAGCCGGAAAAGCCAAGGTGGACGTCCGAGATCCAGATGCTGCGGACGTTGCGACGAAAAGCGAGTTTGCTGGATTTTGTCATTGTTGACCCAATTGACCCACTGGTGGACATGGGTGGGAGCCTACGCGGGTTACTTTTAGGCATTGTGTCAACCATTTGATGATTGGATGACATAACAGCTGGTGACTCACGCGGGTGCAATTCGGGGGATTGTGACCATCCAGAACGGCGCCCTGCGCTATGCTACTCACCTTCCTTTAAAACCCTGAATTATGAGCAACACGCAAGATCCAAAAGACAGTCACCGCCTTATTCTTCGCCAGACCCGGCTGGAAGATTACGATGATATTGCCGAGATCATGGAAGCGGTCTATCCGGGAATGGACGGTGCCTGGAGCGGGGCCCAGTTCGAGTCCCAGATTCAGCGCTTTCCCGACGGCCAGATCTGTATCGAGGACAACGGCAAGGTGGTCGCAGCCGCGATCTCGCTGATCGTCAAGTACAGCCGCTGGGGGCAGGACCACCGTTATTGGGACATCGTCGGCAATGGCTACCTGACCACCCATGACCCCAAGGGCGATGTGCTCTACGGCGTGGATGTTTTCGTCAGCCCGGACTACCGTGACCTGAGACTGGGGCGTCGGCTATATGATGCGCGCAAGGAATTGTGCGAAAAGATGAACCTGCGCGGAATCGTGGTCGGCGGGCGAATCCCCGGTTACCACAAGGTGGCTGATGAAATGTCCGCCAAGCAGTATGTCGCCAAGGTGCGCTCGCGCGAGTTGACCGATCCGATCCTCACCTTCCAACTGGCCAATGATTTCCAGGTGCGGCGCATTGTCCGTGGCTACCTGCCGGACGACAAGCCGTCGGCCGGCTTTGCCACGCTGCTGGAATGGATCAATATCTACTACGAGGAGGAGAGTTCCAATCTGATCGGCGGACGGCCGTCGGATGTGCGCGTTGGCGCCGTTCAGTGGCAGATGCGGCCGACCAAGTCACTGGAGGATCTGTACGGCCAGATCGAATACTTCGTTGACGCCGTCTCCGGATACCAGGCCGATGTCGTCCTGTTTCCGGAATTTTTCAACGGCCCGCTGATGGCGCCCTGGAACGACCACGGGCCGGCCGAGGCCGTGCGCCAGCTGGCTGGCTACACGGAGGCGATCCGCGACCAGATGCTCAAGTTTGCCGTTTCCTACAACATCAATATCATCGCCGGCTCGATGCCGGAATATGACGGTGATCAGTTGCGCAACGTCTGCTACCTGTTGCGACGCGATGGCACCTGGGACCGTCAGTACAAGGTTCATGTCACCAACGACGAGGTCGGCTACTGGGGCCTCACCGGGGGCGACAAGGTCAAGGTGTTCGATACCGACTTCGGCAAGGTCGGGATTCTGATCTGCTATGACGTGGAATTTCCCGAGCTGCCGCGCCTGATGGCCGAGGAGGGCATGCATATCCTGTTCGTACCGTACTGGACCGATACCAAGAACGCCTATCTCCGGGTGCGTCGCTGCGCCCAGGCCCGGGCGATCGAAAATGAATGCTACGTGGTGATCACCGGCTCGGTCGGCAATCTGCCCAAGGTGGAGAACATGGACATGCAGTACTCACAGGCGGCGGTGTTCACGCCGTCGGATTTTGCGTTCCCGCATGATGCGATCGCGCACGAGGCCACGGCCAATTCCGAGACCATGCTGATTGCCGATCTGGACCTGGACAACCTGCGAGAAATCCGCTCTCACGGCTCGGTGCGCAATATGCAGGACCGGCGCCTGGATCTTTACGAATTGAAGTGGAAGGATGGCAAAAAATAGCGTTCCGCGACCGGGGTCTCAGGAATCCGGAAAGAGGTTTGATACCATATTGAAAACGCAGACAAGGACTTGATTTATATGGCCGACATAGGCTGGATTTTGATTGGATTGGTGGTTGGATTGCTCGCTGGCGGCGGCAGTGTCTGGGTCTACAGCACCCGTGGGGGAAAGGATGAATCGGTTGAAACCCTGAAAAAGGAAAACGCGGTGTTCAGGGAGGAAGTGAACGAGCATTTCGTCCAGACGGCCGAGCTGATCAACCGCATGACCGACAGCTACAAGGCGGTCTTCGACCACCTGAGCGAAGGCGCCGGCAAGCTGGTGGACGAGCAAGCCGTTCGCGAACGCATGCCGCAGGTCACCGACCAGGAAGTCCGCCTCAAGCACATCGGCGCCCCGCGCCAGAAGACAAAGGCCTGAAAATCTGATTTACCACGGAGGCACAGAGTGCACAGAGAAATACATTTATAAACAATACGTTATTATGCTTTTCTCTGTGACCTCCGTGCCTCTGTGGTGGGATTTTCTTGTTCCTTTCGCGACAGCGGGTCTGGAATCGGGCTCGGATACTCTTGGTTAGCTTTTTGGTGTAACGCGTAGTACCTGACCGTCGGCGTGGTCGGTGAGGATGTAGAGGGCGCCGTCGGGGCCGACCTGGATCTCGCGCAGGCGGCGGTCGATGTCCAGCGGCACGATTTCATCGCTGATGACCTGGTCATTGTCGAGCTGAATGCGACGAATGCTTCTTTCGACCAGGCTGGCGACCAGCAGGTCGCCTTCCCAGCCAGCAAACAGCGCTCCCCGATACTGGCTCATGCCGGCTGGCGCGATTGAAGGCGTCCAGTCGATCTTCGGGTCGACCATGCCGGGCCGGCTGGTGTACGGGGTGACCTTTGCGCCCGAGTAATCCACGCCGTGGGTGGCAACCGGCCAGCCGTAATTTTCCCCGGCCCGGATCAGGTTGAGTTCATCGCCGCCGCGCGGCCCGTGTTCGTGAGACCAGACCAGACCCGTCTCCGGATCAAAAACGATGCCTTGCGGGTTGCGATGACCATAGCTGTAAATTTCTGGGCGGCCGTCCGACTGATTGACGAACGGGTTGTCAGTCGGTACCGAGCCGTCGGGGTGCAAGCGGACGATGGTGCCGGTGTGCGTGTCGAGCTTTTGCGCCTGTTCGCGGTCGTCAAAGCCATCACCCAGGGTCAGCAGAAACGTGCCGTCGGCCAGGAAGGCCATGCGGCCGCCATAGTGGACTGGACGGTCGCGGTTGGGTTGGGCAGTGAAGACGTTTTGATTGTCAACCCAATTCATCCCGTCCAGACGCCCACGGACGACCCGGGTGGTGTTGGCGCGCCGGTCGCCGACCGCCTGGGTCAGATAAATCCAGCCGCTGGTCTCGAAGTCCGGGGCCAGGGCAATATCCATCAGGCCGCCCTGGCTGTGCACGAAGCTTCCCGGCACGCCAGACACGGGTTGATCCAGAAGCCGGTTGTCCGCGATGACCCGCAGGCGCCCGGCGCGCTCGGTGACCAGCATCCGGCCATCGGGCAAAAACGCGATCGACCAGGGGTGTTCGAGACCTTCAGCCACGGTTTCGATGTCGAAGGCATACGCGGTCGAGCCATTTGCAACGATAAGCAGGATGGTAAGCAGGGAGATCAGGCTGCGGTACATGTCGTGGCTCCGTGATACGGGAATTAGAACAATAGCCGATTTACGTTAAGCTTGTCGTTTGGTTTCCATCCCAAGGAGCTGGCCTGATGTACCTGCTACGCTGGATCGCTGCGTTACTGGCTGCTGTTGTCGTGAGCGCCGGGCTGGGCAGCATCATTCAAACGCAGTTCAACCTGGCCCGGATTGAGGCCTTGAATGAATCCATCGAACCGGGCGCCAGGCTGGAAGCCACCGCGTTCGATCTGATCAGCTTCGCCCCGCTTTATGCCGTTATCCTGGCGCTGGCCTTGCTGATCGCCATGCTGGTGGCCACTTGGCTGGTGAGATTTCTGCCGCGCGCCCGCACAGTTGCCCATGCGTTGCTGTTTGCACTGGCCGGTTTTGCCGCAGTGGCCTGCGCGTTGGTGGCCATGAATCTGATGATGCCGGTGACGATCATTGCCGCGACCCGGACGACGTCCGGACTGATCTTGTTGAGCCTGGCCGGCGCGGTCGGCGGGTGGGTCTACTTCAGGTTATGGCTCGCCAGGCCGCTGAATAACGGGTTTGCTAGCGGCAAAAAGGCCTGACCTGGTACCAGCGGCGGCAACGGAGCTGGCTCTCGCAGGCGTTGAGCTGGCGCTGGTAGTTCAGGGCGCGCTGGTCGACCCGGCTGGCAATGGCCTGAAGCTGGCCGTTGTTGCGCCAGCCGCCACGCTGGTAGCCGGTGTGGCCATCGTGATAGGCCAGATACAGGTTGTAGGCATCGTTCTTGGCCAGCCCCAGGCGGCGATGACTGACATCGTTGTACCAGCCGATGAAGTCCAGCGCATCGGCCATATTGCTGCGCCGTGCTCGCCGGTTGCCGGTCGCTTTCTGGTAATCCTGCCAGGCCGGGTCCTGTGCCTGGGCATAGCCCCGGGCCGATGATGGTCGCCGGCCGGGGAAGACCCCGAGGAAGCGTCCACGTGCAGGCCTGGCGCGGGCCCGGAACGAGGATTCCTGCTGAATGAACGCTTTTTGAACCGCAATCGGCGTGCCCCAACGCTTCTGCGAAGCCAACGCCTGGTCGTACCAGCGCGGGTTCTCCTCAAACACCTTGCAGACATTGTCCTGATTGCGCGGCGGGCTGGACGCGCAACCGGTGAGCAGAATGCTCAAAAGGACAACACTGAGGATTCGGAGAGTCGGCAAGGCTCGCAGCATGGCGGAATTCTACCGCACACTGCGTTCAGAAAGAGAAAGACCACCTGCCCTGATCAGGGCAGGTGGCCACTCTGCCTGCCAACGTACCTCGTTACTACTGCCGTAATCTGTCGAGCAGGTTGACCGCTGACAGGGCGTACTCGGCCCGGGTCGTGTCGTCGGTCGGGTAGTAAAAGGCCTGGACGTCGAACCCGCCGCCAAATGTGTCCGGCTGGCTGACGAATTCCACTCGCATGAGTTGAAGGTCGATGGCCAACTGGACGTGCCCGCGATAGGCGACCGGCACCAGGTCATCGTCGGCCAGCGCGATCCTGTCGCCAAAGAAGTCGGCCGTAATCGGTTCTTCGTCCAGGGCCTGCCTGATCGCTTCGGCTTGCTGTTCCAGGCCCAGGGACTGTAACAGGGCGTAGGCGAGCGCGGCACGTGAGACGCTTTCCTTGGGTGCGAATCCTGACTTGCTGAAAGCCGAGGGCGGCATGATCGGGTTTTGCACGTGACGCAGGTCGCGCAGTGCGGCGCCCCGGGCGCTCACTGCCTCGGCCACGGCCAGGTTATGTCCCTTCAGGTCGCCGAAGCTGTTGCTGCCGTCGGTCGGGCGGAACTGACGAATGCCGGCGCCCAGGGTGAGGTAATCGGCCAGTTCGATGCGGATCAATGAATTGTCGGGGCGGAAGCGTCCATTGCGAAAGCCATCGACCAGGCGATTGGCGACGGCGTGCTCGATCAGACCCCGGGCCGGGTGGCCATCAATGTCGTCGAGGCCGTCGAAGCCGTCGATGCGCAGGAAGTCGACACTCACATTCACCGTACCCGGCGCGCCGGCACCGTTGGTCAGGCCCAGTGGGTCGACAGCCACGCCGGAAATCGAGCCGATGCCGCGTGCTTCAATCGTCCATTGGCCAGCCAGGGCGGGGGCGGTGACCGCTATGCTTGGGCCCAACAGCGGCAGGGAGATGCCCGATCCATACTGGTTGCCATCCGGGTCGGTCAATACGATCGCCAGGGTGTTGTCATTGACATTGGCCCGGGCGAAAACGGTCGCCAGTCCGGGGGCGACCTCGAAGGTCTCGGCTGTCGGGTCCAGTAGCGGATTGAAATTCAGCTCGAAGTCAGGCCCTTCGATGCGCGAAGTCAGGGCATTGGCGTTGAAGTCGCGCCCGAGGATGGTGGTGCTGCCGTAATCGTTGCGCACGCCGGCAGCCAGGGCCACCGCGGCATGGGCGTTGACCATCCCGGCGCCGACTTCCCAGTCCTCGCGGCCGGGCATGTTGGTCGCGGTCGCCTCGAGAATCTCAATGGCTTCGCGCCAGGAAAGCATTAGATTGGCCTCGACCATCAGGGCGACCACGCCGGCCACGTGCGGACCCGACATGGAGGTACCGCTCATGCGGGCATAGAAGGCGTTTTCAGGATCGAGTAAGCCGAGCACGCCCGTGGTGGCCAGGGCCGAAATGATATCGACACCCGGCCCGACGATGGTGGGGCGATCAAACCATTCGAACACCTCGCCGTCGACGGTCACGACGCCGCCACCGCCGGGTTTGCCGCGCGAAGAGAAATCCGCCAGATTGCCATCCTTGCTTGCAGCGCCGACGCGGATAATCCACGGCGCTTTCATGTAGCTGCCACCGATGGTGTCCTCGCCAGCACCTGAGTTGCCGGCCGAGAACAGGGTGATCACGCCACGGTCGGCCAGCCGCTTGGTCGCCACCGCTGTCGGGTGGTCCGGGTTGAACGGTGTGCCGGTATCGCCCGGGCTGCCCCAGGAGTTCTGGATCACCCGTATGTTGTACTGAAACTGGTGGGCCAGCGCGTAATCGAAGCCGCCCAGGGTATCGAGCAACAGCAACACGGCGCCGGAACCGTAGCCCACCAGGTCGGCCCCGGGGG
>JBGTEC010000240.1:0-2115 GCA_041747995.1 Wenzhouxiangella sp. | reverse complement strand
CACCGACCTCAGCCGGCCAGGGGGGGTTGCTGGATCAGGGTGACGCTGGTGGCGAACATCTGGCCGCCCCGGAACACGGTCAGTTCCATTTTCTTGCCAGGCGGGCTCTGGGCAATCTGCAACATGAACTCGCGGGCACTAGCGACTGGTTCGGCCGCTGCGGTGACCACGATGTCGCCGGACCGCAATCCGGACTGCCATGCCGGGCCGCCGGGGTCCACTCTGGAAACCCGGGCGCCGGTGACCGGTGCGCCCTGGAACTCCACTGCAAAGGACAGGTCGGTCATATCGACCCCCATCCATCCCCGGCGCACCTGACCGTATTCAATGATTTGCTCCATGGTCTGGCGAGCCAGCGAGGCCGGGATCGCAAAGCTGATGCCCTGGGCGCCTTCATCCTGGCTGAGAGATGCGCTGTTGATGCCGACCACTTCGCCCTTGGGGTTGATCAGCGCACCACCACTATTGCCGGCATTGATGGCGGCATCGGTCTGGATGAAGTCCTCCAGCGTCGTCAGGTTGAGCTGGCCACGCCCTGTTGCGCTGACGATACCCATGGTGACGGTATGGCTCAGGCCAAAGGCATTGCCGATGGCCAGTACGACATCGCCGGCTCGCATGCGGCCATTGGCCGACAGGCTGGCTGCTGGCAGGTCGGCCAGCTCGATCTTCAACACGGCAAGGTCGGTACCAGGGTCGGCTCCGACCACGACAGCCTCGGCAATCCTGCCATCCCACAGCGCGACAATGATGTTATCGACTTCGGAAATGACGTGCATTGTGGTCAGGATCAGGCCGTCGTCGGAAACGATGACCCCTGAACCCAGGCCGCGGCGGGGTCGAGTGACCATGCGGTCCTGATACAGGGCCCGGAACAGCGGATCTGTAATATCCTGGGAAAGCGGCTGGCTAACCAGCGTGCGGGTATAGATACTGACAACCGAAGGGGCGGCCAGATTGACCGCGTCGGCATAACTGACCGGCATGGCGTTCGTTGCGGGCGGATCCAGTGCGGGCAACAAATTCGGACGCAAGTAGACGGCGACGAAAGCCAACGCCAGGCCCAGGATGACAAATTGCACGGTAAATTGGACTAATCTATTCAAATTGATGCCGCGCATCCGTACCGGGGCGGCCCTCCCTGTCTCCTGGCAACTGGTGGATTGTGGACTAATCAGCGGCGTTGAGGAAGGCATATCGACCTGCCCAACACGTCCACATGCCAGTATAATTGTGAAGTTCCTTAATTTTTCGCTAAAATAGCGGATTGAATCTCTGCTATATCCGGAAATTCCGCTGGCTTTTGCCTGTCGGACGGCTCTTGCTGAGCCCGCCAGATGAATGACATCACAGCTTGGAGCGTCGGCCATGGCCTGCCGGTCCAGCACTTATCATGTAAGATCGGGAGTGATCCATGTCCGAAACTGAACCGCTTGATTCCGTCCAGCCACCCGCTGATCCTTCCCGACGTCGCCTGTTGACGGCGACGACCGGCGTCGTTGGTGCGATTGGCGTCGGCGTTGCCGCCTGGCCGTTCCTGGCCTCCTTGCGCCCCAGCGCTCGGGCGCGCATCGTTGGCGCGCCGGTCGAGGTCTACATCGGCCACGCCGAGCCGGGCCAGCTGTTGCGGGTTCAGTGGCGCGGACAAACCATTGGAATCATGCGTCGAACCCAACGGATGCTGGAGCAACTGCCGGCCCTGGATGATCGGCTGCGCGATCCGGACTCTGCAGTCGCTGATCAACAGCCGGAATATGCCCGCAACCAACACCGATCCATTCGTCCGGAAATTCTGGTGCTGAACGTCCATTGCACCCATCTGGGTTGCGTACCCCAGGTGGTGCCGGAAATCGGGCCCCAGCCATTCGATGCGAACTGGCGGGGGGGCTTCTTTTGCCCCTGCCATCGCTCGACGTTCGATCTGGCCGGTCGGGTTTACAGCGGTGTTCCGGCGGCGCGCAACCTGCTTGTGCCTCCCTATACGTTCATTGATGACGATCACGTGCTGATTGGCGTTGATCACGAACAAGGAGCTGCCTGATCATGGCCAAGCCCGCGAGCAATTTGAACAAAAGCGTTGCTGCCCTTGATACATGGGTTAACGAGCGGCTTCCG
>JBGTEC010000239.1:0-7521 GCA_041747995.1 Wenzhouxiangella sp. | reverse complement strand
TCAGCGCCGTCTCATGCGCCGGCTGGTTTTCTCCAATGGCCGACTCGCCCGAATCGAAACGCTGGGCTACGGTGTGGCATGGACGCCCGGATCGCGCCGATGCACCTGGCAGGAGCTTGACCAGGCTGGCGGCACGGTCGCGGAAATCTTCGCCCGGTGCGGAGAGCCAGATCACCGCTACGACTTGTCGCCTCCGGGATCTTACGGCTATGCCGGTCCCAGCGGCGATCACCGCGAGCGGTGGACCTATGATTTCGGCGCCCGCCAGCATACCCGCGAAGTCGAGATCGTCAACGGGCGAGTGCAGCGGATCACGCCCTTGTGGCGGTAAAAAAGCGTTTCACCACAGAGGCACAGAGAGCACAGAGGAATTAAAGTCTTAATAAGTAATAAGATCATCATGTTTTTCTCTGTGACCTCTGTGCCTCTGTGGTGAACCTTTCTTGTTCTTCTCGCGACAGCTCCCGGCTGGTTGTTATCGTCGGCGGCGGGCCGGCTGGACTGATGGCGGCAGAGGCCGCCTGCGCCCGCGGCGCGCGGGTTCACCTGTATGACCGGATGGGCTCGGTTGGGCGCAAGATACTGATTGCTGGCAAGGGCGGATTGAACCTGACCCATTCCGAATCTTCTGCGCGCTTTCGCGAACGCTACGGTCAGCGCAGCGCCGAAGTGGGGCGCTGGCTGGATCGGTTTGATGCTAATGGTCTGCGCTCATGGGCTGCCGAGCTTGGCATCGAAACGTTCGTTGGCACCTCCGGTCGCGTTTTTCCGCGCAGCCTCAAGGCCGCGCCGCTACTGCGTGGCTGGGTGCGCCGCTTGCGCGCCCAGGGCGTGGTGTTTCACGTTCACCATCAGTGGTGTGGCTGGAATGAAGCGGGTCAGTTGCGTTTCATCACGCCCAACGGCGAGATCCTGGTCCAAGCCGACGCTACCGTGCTGGCTTTGGGCGGTGGCAGCTGGGCCAAGCTCGGTTCGGATGGTCGCTGGATGGCTGAGCTTGCCGAATGCGGCATTGCCCTGGCGCCGCTCAAGCCCAGCAATTGCGGTTTCACTATCGACTGGTCGCCGGTATTTCGCGAGCGTTTTGCAGCACAGCCCGTCAAGTCGGTAGCGCTCGGCCTTTTCAATGAAACGGGTCGTCTGCGCAGCACACGCGGCGAGTTCGTGGTGACCGATTACGGCGTCGAGGGGTCGCTGGTCTATGCCTGGTCTCAGCGACTGCGCGATGCCATTGAGCGCGATGGCCAGGTCATTGCCGGCCTGGACCTGTTTCCGGACCAGTCCGCTCAGGTCCTGGCTGCAAAGCTGGCCCGACCGCACGGCAAGCGCTCATTCAGCGAGCTTGTGCGCCGCACGCTGAGCCTGACCGGCGTTCGCGCCGGCCTGGTGCGTGAATGCTGCCTAGAAGCCGCAAGCTTGAGGGGGCCGGAACTTGCCGAACGCCTCAAGGCGCTGCCCCTGCGCCTGAAATCACCACGCCCGATCGACGAAGCCATCAGCACCGCTGGCGGCGTCATGCTGGAAGCAATCGACGATCAATTGATGGCCCACCAGCTACCCGGCGTGTTCCTTGCCGGCGAAATGCTCGACTGGGAAGCCCCGACTGGTGGATACCTGCTGACCGCCTGCTTCGCCAGCGGATTGATTGCAGGGCAGGCCGCGGCGGGCTGGGCAGGCGATGAAAGGTGAAATATCTGGGGTGGGAGTCGAGTTTTTATTGTTGACCCTGGATCAGCTGCCGGGCGGCATTGATGACGGGGTCGTGACCGGCCTGGATGTCCTTGATCGTCGGGACCACGATGTGATCCGGGCTGATGCCGACGCCGACCATAGGCTTGCCGTCAGGCCATGTGTCGCGCTTGGCGCAGATCCGGGCCATGCCGCCTCCTGGTAATTCAAACACCAGCGGCTGACCTGTGCTCCCGGCGGTGGTTTCGCCGACCAACTGGGCACGTTTTGCGGCAACGAAGGCCATGACCATATCCTCTGCGGCCGAGAAGGTTCTTGGGCCGATAAGCAGAACCACCGGGCCGTTGAAGCGTTCTTCGTCAATTGGCTCGATCGGCCGAACCGGATGGGGTTGAAACTGTACGCTGTGCGTGCTCGCCTGGCGCATCGAGTCGTTCTGCCTTGACCATACGGCGGCAGGAACCACTGACTGGTCGATCAAGTGGGCGAGAATGCGGTAGCCAGGCCAGGAACCACCGCCGCCATTGTCGCGCAGATCCAGAATCAGACCCCTGGCCTGCAAGATATCGGGCCAGGCTTCCTGGAAAGCTTCGAGGGCACGCTGGTCGGCAAAGGAGTCCAGGGACAGGTACTCGATACCATCTTCGAATTGCTGACGCCGGTAGGGTTCTGGCCAGATTGTGTCGTCATGGCCGCTGCGCGCGATCACTATCGATGCTGTCGTACCATTCGCCTGAAGGATATGCAGTGTGATTGCTTTATTGGCAGGGCCGGCCAACAAGCCGTAACCATACTTTCGGACCATCAGATCCTGGCTGGTCGATGCACTCTGAAAGGGTTGGATATAATCACGGGCATAGTTTCGCACCGGCATTCCATCAATGGCCAGAATTTCACTGCCCGGCACGATGCCCTTTTCCATGATCTTGGCGCTGAATACGCCGGTCACAATCACTTGGTCATTAATGAGCCTGGTCTGTATGGGCGGCCGGGCGTAGAAACGGTCACCCAAGGCTTCGGGTGGGTAGACATTACTGTGGCTGTCGCCGAGTCGAGCGACAAAACGCATCAGTTCACGGTAGTAGGCTTCTGTCGAGTTGGTTGCCAGAACCTCATCGATCATCTCGATGTAGGTGGCATCCCAGTCCAGATCGGGCACGCCATCAAAATGCACGAAGTATTCGCGGGCCATGGACCACACGCGGCTCAGTCCGGCAATCTTTTCAGACGGTGTCAGATTTTCACCAAAAGGCGTTGACATGGAATCGGCCCCGGCCAGTCGCTCAAGAGCGAGCCAAGCCTTGAGCTCCTCACTGACTAGCGGGTGGTCCCGGACAGTGACCGGCAGCCGTTCTACGAGGTTGGCGTGAGCGCCGGTATGAACACCGAAGTGCCGAAGGTGCCGTAATTGTTCAGCTACTCGGTTCGGCCGGCCTAGACGAGCTTCGATCATCAGCATATCGCGGCGAATGTTGTAACCGCGATAATGCAGAAACGAGTTACCGAGGGCCAGTTCGCGTACTTCCGGTTGACCCAGGTAGTCGAGTGCTGATTGCAGAGTTGCCAAACTGCCTTCCAGTGTTTCTGGAGATGCATCTTCGTCCTGCCACAACGGCCACTGCGCATCGCGGATGTCGGTGACTGACTGGTAATGACCCATCGCCAACTCATCCTGAGCCCCCACGATTCCCGGCTGAATCAGAAAAATGGCGAACACAAGCATCAAGAGTGTATTAATCATCTTCATAACTTATTCCTTGTCCGTCTTCCGTCTGCCCATTTTTCACTGGCGCCGAAAATCTCCACTCCGCCGCTCGACCATCCCGAACGCCGTGCCGTAGGGCAACTTGCGGTAAAGCGTGGCGATGAAGCGGTTGACCAGGCCGGGGATGACGACGACCGGGGCCTTGGGCTTGTGGAAACTTTTCAGGCTGATAGCCACGACTTCGTCGGCGTTCATCCACATGTAGCTCGGCATCCTGGAGACAATGTCGCGGGTGCCGGAGACATCATGGAATTCCGAATAGGTGAAGCCTGGGCACAGGGCCTGGATTTTCAGGCCGGCGCTGCGGTTTTCCATCGCCAGTGATTCGGATAGGCCAACCATGAAGGCCTTCACCGCCCCGTAGAGTGTGTGCCCCGATGAGCCGGCCACAATCCCGGCCAGGGAGGCGACATTGATGATGCCGCCGCTTTCGAGCTTTCGCATGCCGGGCAGCAGGCGGTGACTGAGCTCGGCGACCGCCGTGACCATGATTTGCAAAAAGGCTGCCTGCTGTTCCCAGGTGGCATGGTTGTAGTGGCCGGGGACGGCGTAACCGGCGTTGTTGACCAGCAGGGTGACGGTCAGGCCGGCCTGTTCGATAGTCTCGCAGAGTTGCCTTGGGGCCTTGGGGTCGGTCAGGTCGGCGGGAATGACCAGGCATTCTGAGCCGTGCTCGTTGCGCAAATTTTCAGCCAGTTCATCAAGGCGCTCACGACGACGTGCGGTCAGGACAAGATCATAGCCAGCGGCGGCAAGCTGGCGGGCAAATTCGGCCCCGATACCCGCGGACGCGCCAGTCACAAGGGCCAGCGGCCTGCTTTTTTTGTCGGCTCGGTGGGAGGCGCTGCCAACAGTCTTCAGATTACCGTCCGTCAGAGTGTTGTCGTCGTTCGTTTCATCGGTCATCGGTTTTTCTTGCGTCGGGATAGGCAGGCTCTTATCCTACCCGGTTTGAACCAGCGGGGGAGCTGCCCGATGCGGACCAAACTGATCGCCGGTAACTGGAAAATGAATGCCAGCAAGCCCATGGTGCGCGAGCTGATCGCCGGCATTCTTGGTCGGCTGGATTCGGTCCGCAACGCCGAGGTGCTGGTGCTGCCACCCTTTCCCTACCTGCCGCTGGTCCAATCGCTGACTGACAACACGCCAGTGTTGCTCGGTGGGCAGGATCTGAGTGAACACGAGTCCGGCGCCTACACGGGTGCTGTGGCTGGCGACATGCTGAGCGAGTGGGGATGTGGCTATGTGCTGGTGGGGCACTCGGAGCGCCGCAATCTGTTTGGCGAAACCAATGAGCTGGTCGCGGCCAAGTTCGTCGCCGCCCAGAAAGCCGGCCTGCAGCCCATACTGTGCCTGGGTGAATCGCTGGAAGAGCGCGAAGCCGAACGAACGACGGAAGTCGTTACGCGCCAGCTCGAAGCGGTGCTGAACCTGGCTGGTATCGGGGCATTCAGTCGCGCCATCGTCGCCTATGAGCCTGTCTGGGCAATCGGGACGGGGCGCACGGCCAGCCCGGAACAGGCCCAGGCAGTTCATGCATCAATCAGGGCGCAGCTGAGCGCTCACGATGATATAATAGGCGGCCGGGTTCGAATATTGTATGGCGGCAGCGTCAAAGCCGACAATGCCGCGGATCTGTTTGCCCGCGAAGACATCGATGGCGGCCTGATTGGCGGTGCATCGCTTAGCGCGGAATCCTTCATGGCCATCTATCAGGCGGCCTGAGTTTTTTGATTTTGGTTGCTGGAAGACAATGCTTTATACAGTCTTGATCGTTTTTCACGTTGTACTGGCCGCTTCGCTGATCGCCATTATCCTGGTGCAGCGCGGTCCGGGCGCGACCATGGGTGCGGCCTTCGGCGCTGGCGCCTCCGGTACCGTATTCGGTTCCCGCGGTTCTGCCAGTTTCCTGACCCGTGCCACTTCCTGGCTGGGCGTGGCTTTTTTCGCCATCAGCCTGTCGATGGCAGTATTGATTGCTCGCTCCGGTATGGTCGCTCCAACGCCAGATGACCTCGGCGTGGCCGGCGCCATCCAGACCATTCCGACTGAAGTTCAGCGGGATGACGACTTTCTGGTCGTCCCGGTCGAAGAAGAGGAAGACGAATTCATCCCGGAGCCGCCGCAGAGCTAAGCGGTCACAAGGGCTTCGCGAAAGCTTTTTTAGAATTGCCGAAGTGGTGGAATTGGTAGACACGCTGTCTTGAGGGGGCAGTGGCGAAAGCCGTGCCGGTTCGAGTCCGGCCTTCGGCACCATTTATAGGGGATTCGGTATAGGCAGTGGGCCCCGGTAATGTCCGGACCCTCGGTTTGGCCCGAATTCCGCGAAGAGGAAACGGACGAGAGCATGCTGGCCGAATACTTTCCAATCCTGATTTTCATCGGTGTAGCGACGGGCATGGGCATCGTCCTGCTGCTGGTCGGTGGCATCCTGGGTCCGCGCAATCCCTCAAGCGAAAAAAACTCGGCTTACGAATGTGGCTTCGAGGCGTTCGAAGACTCGCGCATGCAGTTCGATGTGCGTTTCTATCTGGTCGCGATTCTGTTCATCATTTTCGATCTCGAAATCGCCTTCCTGTTTCCCTGGGCGGTCGTCCTGGATGAAATCGGGATGACCGGGCTGATTGCCATGGGCATTTTCCTTCTCATCCTGGTGATCGGCTTTATCTATGAATGGAAAAAAGGTGCGCTGGAATGGGAGTAAGTGACATTCTCCACAATCCGCTCGTCGAAGGCGAAGTGGATGACATTCTCCGCCCCGGCGGCGACAACCCCTTGCTTGAGCGCGGGTTTGTCACCACCAGTGCCGATGCCCTGATCAACTGGGCGCGGACCGGAACGCTGTGGCCGATGACCTTCGGCCTGGCCTGTTGCGCAGTGGAAATGATGCACTCGGCCGCCTCGCGCTATGACATTGACCGATTCGGCGTCATTTTCCGGCCCAGCCCACGCCAGTCCGACGTGATGATCGTGGCCGGTACGCTTTGCAACAAGATGGCGCCTGCATTTCGCAAGGTCTATGACCAGATGCCGGATCCCAAGTGGGTGATTTCCATGGGTTCATGCGCCAATGGCGGCGGCTACTACCATTATTCGTATGCCGTGACGCGCGGCTGTGACCGGATCGTGCCGGTTGATATCTACGTGCCGGGCTGCCCGCCGACGGCCGAGGCGCTGGTTTACGGCATTCTCCAGCTGCAGAAGAAGATCCGCCGCACCAACACGATTGCCCGCTCATGAGTGCCTTGAGCGCGAAAAACCAGGCGCTGGTCCAGGCGCTGGAAGATGTGCTGGGCAGCAAGGTGGCCAGCCTTGCCGAACACCGTGGTCAGTTGACCGCCGTGATCAAGGCCGAGCATTGGCTGGATGTGGCCTACCAGTTGCGCGACGAGCCCCGGCTTCATTTCGAGCAACTGGTCGACATGTGTGGCATTGATTATCTCGGCTACGGCGATGACGAGTGGGAGACGACCGAGGCCACGGACACCGGCTTTTCCCGCGGTGTTGATGCCCTCGGCCCCGGCCGGTTTTCCTGGGCCGAAAGACCCGAAGCCGGCGCCATTCCCAATCGTTTCGCGGTCGTGGTGCACCTGCTCTCGCTGAAGCACAACCGGCGCTTGCGCCTGCGCTGCTACAGCCCCGACGACGAACTGCCGGTTTTGCCGTCGCTGATCGATGTCTGGAATTCAGTCAATTGGTACGAGCGCGAAGCCTTCGATCTGTTCGGGATGATCTTCGAGGGTCACCCGGACCTCAGGCGGATCATGACCGACTATGGTTTCATCGGCCACCCGTTCCGCAAGGATTTCCCGTTGATCGGCAATGTCACGGTGCTCTACGACGAGGACAAGAAGCGGGTCGTTTACGTGCCGGTCGAAATCGAGCCGCGCGTGCTGGTGCCCCGGGTGATCCGCCGCGACAGTCGTTATGTCGATGAAAAACTGGATGGGCGGGAAGCCACATGAGCGAGATTCGCAATTACACGATGAACTTCGGGCCGCAGCATCCGGCCGCCCACGGTGTTCTTCGCCTGATCCTGGAACTCAACGGCGAGACAGTTGAGCGCG
>JBGTEC010000238.1:0-7532 GCA_041747995.1 Wenzhouxiangella sp. | reverse complement strand
CATGCTGGTCGAACTCAACCGCGATGAAAACAACCGGGTGGCGCCAAGCGAAATCGAGCGGCGCTGGCGTGAGGAAGTCGGCGATTTGCCAGGCGTGCGCGGCTTGCGCATCGGTGGCGCAGGCGGCCCAGGCGGCGATGGTCCGGATCTCAGTTTTCAGTTGGTTGGCCGTGATCTCAACCAGTTGCAGGCCGCGGCCGCCGATCTGGAGCAACGCATCCGGTCCTACAACGGCACCTATGACGTCCGCAACTCCTTCGAAGGCGGCGTTCGCGAACTCCAATTGCAGATCCGGCCCGAGGCCGAGGCCCTGGGCCTGAGCCAGCAGGATCTGGCCCGCCAGGTCCGCCAGGCTTTTTTCGGCGAGGAAGTCCAGCGAATCCAGCGCGGCCAGGATGATGTGCGGGTGATGGTGCGCTATCCGGAAGAGCAGCGGCGTTCGGAAGGCTACCTGGAAGCCATGCGTATCCGCACCGCCGATGGCCAGGCGGTGCCGTTCGGCGCGGTGGCCGATATCGAGGTTGGAACGAGCCCGTCCAGCATTCGCCGTTTCGATCGCGAGCGTTCGATCAGCGTCACAGCCCGAATTGACAAGGACATCGCCGAGCCGGGAAGGATTTCGAATGAACTGCGCGAAACCCACTTGCCCGCCATCCTTGCCAGTTACCCGGATGTTCGATATCGGCTGGCCGGCGCAACCCGCAGCCAGCAGGAACTGATGACCGACCTCACGCGCGGCCTGCTGTTGGCGCTGTTTTTGATCTATGCCCTGATCGCCGTCCCGTTGCGCTCCTATTTGCAGCCGCTGCTGATCATGTCGGTGATCCCGTTCGGGATGATCGGGGCCGTGTTTGGCCACTGGGTGCTGGGCATCCCGATCAGCATGCTCAGCCTGTTCGGCATCATTGCCTTGGCCGGCGTCGTGGTCAACGACAGCCTGATCCTGGTCGACTTCGTCAACCGCAACCGGCGCGCTGGCGAAAGCCGAATCGAGGCCGCCATCAAGGCCACCCGGGCCCGCTTCCGCGCCATCATCCTGACCTCCATGACCACCTTCCTCGGGCTGGCGCCGATCATCTTCTTCGAAACCAGCCTCCAGGCCAAGATCGTCATCCCGATGGCCACCTCCCTGGCCTTCGGCATCGTCTTCGCCACCATCATCACCCTCGGCCTGATCCCGATCCTGTACCTGATCGGCGATGACGTGGTGCGCCTGATGCAACGCCTGCTGGGCCACTCCCGCCACGGCATGGTGGCGGAGGAGCGGGTCAAAGGTTGAAAGGTGAAAGGTGAAAGGTGAAAGGAAAAGGCCCTTCCCTCTTACCTTTTACCTTTCTACCTCTCACCGCCGTGTCCCAAAGAGCCAATCGCAGATTGGATACGTGATATTGAAATTGGCATGCGCCATCAGTTCCTGGCGGTGATGGCTGTGGTGGAGGTGACGGAGGCGGCGGAGGAAGGGGGTTTTCAGGATGCGTGAGTCTTCCGGCAGGTGGTACGCCAGATGCAGGAGTTCGTAGTTGAGGTAGTAGCCGAAGGCGACGATGACAAACAGGTAGGCGACGTTGGCGCTGGTCAGCCAGGCCAGCAGCAGGGCCAGCGGCACGGCGAAGGCGCCGAAGTAGAACAGCATGAGGATGGCAGGGAACAGCACGACCTTGCAGTCGCGCCAGCCGTCTAGCGCCATGTGCTCGTCGGTGAAAAAGCGGTGGTGCTGGCCAGCGTGGCGCTTGTAGATCACGCCCAGACCCTTGGCTTTGCGGTGCATGACCCAGCGGTGACCGGCATATTCAACCAGGTTGGCATACAGGAAAGCCAGCGGCAGCGTGAGCCATTCGACCAGGCGCACGTTGTCGAGCTGGCCGATGGCGATCGCGATGCCGCCCAGGCTGAAAATCACCGCGAAGGCCAGGTGGGCCTTGCCGGAGTACCACGGGCCGATGTTCTGGTCGCGAAACCCGTTTCGGTAGTCGACGTTACTGTTGGCAGAATCGCTCATGGGCAAAGATTGCCAGCATGCCGCGCTCAAGGCAAGAGGCACGCAGTTGAAAACAATCGCCGTCATCCGCGCCTGTTTCAAGCATACTTGGCGGGTTCCCGACTGTTCATGCAACCAATGAGTCGTTCTTCAGCGCTTTCCGGCCAATCTGTCTCGCTCGTGCTCGGTGCCGGTGGCGCGCGTGGTCTGGCGCACATCGGAGTGATTCGCTGCCTCGAGAAAGCGGGCGCCAGGATCGAGGCGATTTCCGGCTGTTCCATGGGTGCGGTGGTTGGCGGGATCTATGCCGCCGGCAAGCTGGATGCCTACCAGGAGTGGATTTCAAGCCTGGAGCAGACCGATGTCTTTTCGCTGCTCGACTGGTCACTGTCGGGTGGGGGGCTGATCAAGGGTCGGAAGATCATCTCCAAGCTGTCGGAACTGGTGGGAGAGATGAACATCGAAGATTTGGCGATCGACTTTACCGCCGTCACCGTGGATATTGATCACGGACGCGAGGTCTGGCTGGATCAGGGGCCTTTGTTCGATGCCATTCGTGCCTCGATCGCGATACCGGGTGTCTTTACCCCGCACCGCTACAACGGGCGCACACTTGTCGACGGTGGCTTGCTGAATCCCGTACCGGTCGCCCCCACGATAAGATGCATGACCGACCTGACGATTGTCGTCGATGTCAATGGACCGTTCGATGCCGAGTTGAAGAAGACTGAAAAAGAGAGGGAGAAAGATAGTCAGGGCGGCATGGTGGACAAATTGAAAGAGTTCATGGACAGCTTTTCCAGCGACAAAAGCCCGACCGAAACCGAGCCCGGGTTGCTGGCAGTCATGATACGGTCACTGGATATCATGGAGGCCGCCCTGACGCGTCAGCATCTCGCGATTCATCAGCCTGACCTGGTCATCCAGATTCCCAAGAATGCCTGCATGGTGCACGAGTTTCACCGCGCCAGGAACGTGATCGACCTGGGTTTCGAATTGGCCGACAAGGCTTTCAGCGAATACGAACAATAAAAGATCACCACAGAGTGTACGAGTCCGTCTCCGGGCCCGCTGTCGCGAAAGGAACAAAAAAATTTCACCACAGAGGCACGGAGACCACAGAGAAAAGCATAATAACGTATTGTTTTTTCAATCGCTTTCTCTGTGTACTCTGTGTCTCCGTGGTAAACCTGTTTTTTTGCTCCATGAGAGTAGCAGTAATGGAAAATGACAACGAAACCTTGTTCGACGAGTCCGCCGACGCCGTGGTCGACCTCGGCAACAGCCTGACCGAGCAGAATCCGGATGCCGACCCGTGGGCATTGGCCGATGGGCTGATCGCTGGCGCCGTTCACTTCTGGCTGTATGCCCATCAGCCGCAGGATTTTCCCAACGACGATGACTTGATGAGTTCACGCGAACGGATCGAGGAACTGGTCCGGCTGGTGATGGATTCAGCCGAGGAAAGTGAGTATTTGCACTCGCCGCTGGATGACGATGTTGGGCGGGCATGAGGGTTTTGGGAGTCCTTTAAGAGCGGTTTCGCCCCGCATGCGCTGATGGGCGAGATACTTTTGGCATACGCCCCAAAAGTATCCAAAAACGACGTTTTTACCCGAGATGGCACCCGCCTGCGGCGGGTCCCCTGCGTTACTCGGTGCCATCAAGGGCGAAAGTCAAAAGCGAAGCGAGTTAGGAGCCTCCCGGCTGATGCGAGTAACGCAGGGAACCCGAAGGGCAAGTCTCCCAGGCCCACTCCCGTTTCAATCTTGTTCGCTTTTCAAGCTCTTTTGGTGACTTTTGCAGCGCTTGGCAAAAGTCACTCGCCCAGAAAGCCCGAAGGGCGTGGGCGAAACCGCTCTTGATTTAAATCCTGGTTCTTCCGAGGCCCGGCCCGGGTGACCCGGGCCGGTTCGAGGATTTGTGTCAGGGGCGGTCAGCGTCGCGCAGGGCGCGGAATTCGTTGCCCGGGTACCAATTTGGCCACTGGTCGCTGTCGGCCACTTCACGGCCTACCATGTAGAGCAGTTCCAGATCCTGGGCGACGCCGCGCAGATCCCAGTCGGGATTGAACTCGTCGGCGGGCTTGTGATACTGGTTGTCGCGATAGTCCTGTGCCTGCGCCAGACCGTACTCACGGCCTTTTTCGCTATGGACCACGCCACCCTTGGCATACAGGGCCGGAATGCCGGCACGGGCGAAATTGAAGTGATCCGAGCGATAGTAAAACCCGGCTTCCGGCGTCGGCTCGCGGACGACCTCCCGCTCCTGGACAGACACGGCGCGGGCCAGAATCTCCTCCAACTCGGAAGAACCGAAGCCGACAACCACCACGTCATCGGTCGGACCGATCAAGGTCATGGCATCCATGTTGATGGCCGCTGCGGTCTGGCCGGGCGGGAACACCGGATTGTTGACGTAATAGCGTGATCCCAGCAACCCGTATTCTTCCAGGGTGACGGCCAAAAACAGGACGGTGCGCTCAGGTTGGCCGGCTTGCTGGTACAGGCGCGCGATTTCCAGCAGGGCGGCCGTTCCAGAGGCGTTGTCGACGGCGCCATTGTAAATTCCGGCCGAGCCGGGGATCGCCATGTTGCGACCCAGGTGATCCCAGTGACCCAGGTAGACGACAGCCTCATCCGGTCGGGTGCTGCCGGGAATGGTGGCCAGCACGTTGTATGACACACCTTCGCGTACGCTGTTGCGGACACTGGCCGTCGCCTGTCCACCCAGACTGACTGCGGTGAAGGCGCTGGATTCCGCACGACTTTTTTCGCTGTCAAAATCAAGATCGGCACGGGCAAACAGGTCACGTGCGGCATCTACGGTAATCCACCCTTCCAGGGCCATGACCGGATCATTACCGGCCTCCCCCAGTTCGAACTGGGCGCCTGACCAGGAGTTGATCACCACTTCCCAGCCGTAGGAGGCCGGCTCGGTCTCATGCACGATCAGAGCGGCGGCGGCGCCCTGGCGGGCGGCCTCTTCGTACTTGTAGGTCCAACGACCGTAATAGGTCATGGCATTGCCGTTGAACAGGGCCGCATCACCCGTGGCGTAGCCCGGGTCATTGACCAGCATGACAACCGTCTTGCCGGCAACATCCAGGCCCGCATAGTCATTCCAGTCATACTCGGGCGCCACGATGCCATAGCCAACAAACACCAACTCTGAGCCTTCGATGCCGTGGGGTGTGTTGCCCAGGCGTCGGGAACCGATGATCATCTGTTCCGGATAGGTCAGCGCATAGGTTTCGCCCTGGCCCTCGATGGCCAGTTCGCTGCGGGCTTCGTTGGTCATCTCCACCATCGGCACCGGCTGCAGGTAGCTGTCGCCGTAGCCCGGCGCCAGACCGAGTTCCGAGAATTCGCGGACCAGGTAGTTCAATGTCAGCCGCTCGCCACGCGTGCCCGGCGCACGACCCTCGAACTCGTCTGAGGCCAGCGTGGCCAGATGGGCGGCGTAGCGCTCAGCATCAATGCCACCGGCCGGAACCTCCGGGAAACCCCTGGCATCAACGGCAGGCCGTTCAACGACAGTCATACCGGCTTCGTCAGCAGGCTGGCACCCGACCAGCGTCAGCATGGACGCCAGGCCCAGCAACAAGAGAATATTGCGCATATCGATCCTTCGAAATCGTTAGTGAAGAGTTAAAGATTGTAACTGACTGAGCACGCCGACTGTACCTGCCGTCCGAGGCAGACTGGCATCAAGCCCGACCGCGAAAGGTCGAATTAGAGAACACCCGCTTCGAAGGCTTTCAGGACGGCCCGGGTACGATCCCGGACGCCCATTTTCGACAGCACATTGGATACGTGGTTCTTGACCGTCCCTTCGGCCACGCTCAGTGCGTCGGCAATTTCCTTGTTCGAGTAACCACCGGCCATCAAGCGCAGAATCTCGGTCTCGCGCTCGGTCAGCGGGTCGGGCTGCTCCAGGCTGCTGAAGCTCGTTCGTATCTTGCCAAGCCCCTTCAGCAGACGCTGGGTGACGGCCGGCTTGACGATGGTCCTGCCTTCGGCGACGGTCCGTACCGCGTTCAACAGCTCTTCGAGCGCCACGTCTTTGAGCAGGAAACCACGCGCACCGGCGCGGATGCCGCTGAGGACCAGCTCATCGTCGTCGAAAGTGGTCAGGATAATCGTTGGCGGCAACTGCTTCTGTCGTGACAGTTCCAGCAGCACGTCGAGGCCGTTCCTGCCCGGCATCTGCATGTCCAGCAACAACACATCCGGGGCGATCTGCGGCACGGTATCGATCGCAATTTCGCCGTCGGCGGCCTCGCCGACCACTTCGATATCGTCTGACAGCTCCAGCAGGGAGCGCACGCCCTGGCGGACCAGGGTCTGATCGTCAACCAGCATGACTCTGATCATGTCGCGCCTTCCCGTGGCATCCAGGCCCGGATCTGAAACCCGACGCCGGGACGCGTTGCAATATCAAGCCGGCCGCCAAGCTCCTTGAGTCGTTCCCTCATACCGTTCAATCCGTTCCCAAGCAGCAGATCATTCGCCCCCTGACCGTCATCGCGAGCCCGCAAGGCCAGACCGTCTTCCCCGGCGTCGAGTGAAATCCAGAGGTTTTGCGCCGATGCATGTCGAGCCGCGTTAGTCACGACTTCCTGAGCGCAGCGTAGCAGTATCTGCGCACGTTTGGGATCGGTCAGGGACAAAGACTCGGGGATATCGAGATGAACTTTCAGATCGGGTACCCCCTCTGCCAGCATCTCCAGCGCTTCACGCAGGTCGACCTGGTCGCCCTGGCGCATGTCGCTGACCACCTCCCGCACGTCGCTCAGCAGAAGGCGCGCGATCGACCCGGCCTGATCGACATGTTCTTTGCCTTTGCCATCAGTCACATGACTGGCCACTTCCAGGTTCAGACTCAGCGCCGTCAGATGATGACCAACCAGGTCGTGCAATTCACGCGAAATCCGCACACGCTCGGCAATCCGGGTGTTCTCCGCCAATAGCGACTGAGTGGCGCGCAATTCCGAGTTGACCCGACGCAGTTCGCTACGGGCCTGCATCTGCTTGAGCGCAAGCAAGGCCGCTATAAAGGGGAACAGCGTCAGCCCGAGGTTCATGAGCACAAAAACCAAAGCCAGGATCCAGCTTCCATCAGGCGAAAAAATCGCCAGGACGCCAAACGCCAGCGCCAGAATCATCACCCACGCCACCCCGAAGAAAACGGGCAGCAGCCACGGCAGCATGGCGGCGACCACCATCGCCAGCAAGCTTCCGATCCCGGAGCGGGTGAAGTAACTTACAGCGAAAGCCGAAATCGACATGACGAACAGAACCAGCACCCGACGCCACAGCGGGCTGCGCCGCTGCAGGCGAACCGTTGGATGCAGCAGGGCCAGTAGGAAAAGGATCGCAGCCGACCACCAGCCAACAATGGCCTCGGTGGCGGGCGCTTCGCTGGTGAGCAACGGCAGCAAGGCCAGGGGAATGGCCGCCAGCAGCCAGATCAGCAGGCCAAAATAGCGCAACCAGTCCACTGGCTGCAGCTCGACCAGCTGGAAAACGCGTTTAATCCTTTTGACTCTCAT
>JBGTEC010000237.1:0-12142 GCA_041747995.1 Wenzhouxiangella sp. | reverse complement strand
CTCGGCCCACTCGCGGCGATGGCCGATACACTGAAAATCCAGCTCCGGCGGCGACTCCCCCAACCGGCCCTGCGGCGCCGGTTCCTGGACTGGCTGTTCAACGATGCTCCAGCCCGCGCGATTGAGAACGGCCAGCACGAGCAGGCCTTGCAGCTGGCTCAAGAGGCGCTTCAAGTCGATTTTGAACAAGGCAGGTTTGCGCCCACCGGCAGCGTCGCCCTGGTTGGCGCCGGCCCCGGCGACCCGGAGTTGCTGACATTGAAGGCCCTGCGCCTGATTCAGGCGGCCGATGTGCTTGTCCATGACGGGCTGGTCGATCCGCGAATACTCGAATACGCCCGGCGCGATGCCGAATTGATTGACGTGGCCAAGCGTCGCGGTTTCCACCGGGCAAGCCAGCAGGACATCCAGGCCATCCTTATCGAACATGCGCGCAATGGCGCCCGCGTGGTCCGCCTCAAGGGCGGCGACCCGATGGTCTTTGGCCGTGGCGGGGAAGAACTTGAAGACCTGCGCCAGCACGGCATCAACTATCAGGTCGTCCCCGGCATCACTGCGGCAGTGGCCTGCGCCGCCTATGCCGGCATACCGCTGACCCATCGCGACCACGCCCAGTCGGTGCGCCTGATCACGGCACATTGCCGGGACTCGATCGACCGCCTGGACTGGGCGGCACTGGCCAATGAGCGCCAGACCCTGGCCTTTTACATGGCTGTGGCCCAGTTGGAGCGTATCCAGGCTCGCCTGATCGCCCATGGACGCGCGCGCTCAACGCCAATTGCCATGGTGGAAAACGGCACCCGACCCAACCAGCGCGTGCTTTCGGGTACCCTTTCCGAACTGGTCAGGCTGGCGCGATCCAATCATGTGCAGTCGCCCGCCATCCTCTATGTTGGCTCGGTGGCCGCTTTGTGCCAAACGCTGGCCTGGTACGGCGACAGACCGGTCGTCCATTCCGCCGAACCAGCCAACGGCTTCATCCAGATGGCCAGCGCCTGAGCCATCCCAATCCGGAAATTGAAAAAGCCATGATCTACAACAACATCCTCGAAACCATCGGCAACACCCCGATCGTTCGCGTCAACCGGCTCGCACCTGACCACATCGACCTGTTCGTCAAAGCCGAATTCTTCAACCCCATGGCCTCGGTCAAGGACAGGCTGGCCCTGGCCATCATTCAGGATGCCGAACGACGTGGCACGCTCAAACCCGGGCAGACCGTGGTCGAGGCCACATCAGGCAACACGGGCATCGCCCTGGCGATGGTTTGCGCCGCTCGTGGTTACCCGTTTGTCGCCGTCATGGTCGAGACTTTTTCCGTGGAACGTCGCAAACTGATGCGCGCTCTCGGCGCGAAGGTCATCCTCACCCCGGCGGCCGAGCGCGGCACCGGCATGGTGAAGAAAGCGGCCGAGCTGGCCGAAAAGAACGATTGGTTTCTGGCCCGGCAATTCGAAAATGAGGCCAACCCCGCCTATCATCGCAATACCACCGGCCCGGAAATTTTGCGTGACTTCGCCAACCGCCGCCTCGATTATTTCGTCACCGGCTGGGGCACTGGCGGCACCATGACCGGCGCCGGCGAAATGCTCAAGCTGGCGCGACCGGAAATCAAGGTCATCGCCGCCGAGCCAGCCAACGCCGCCCTGATGAAAGGCAACGAGTGGACACCGCACAAGATCCAGGGCTGGACCCCGGACTTCCTGCCCAAAGTGCTCAAAGTCGCCATTGCCGATACCGTGATCACCATCACAGACGAACAAGCCCGCGATACCGCACTGGCCCTGGCCCGCGCTGAAGGCATCTTCGCCGGCCTGTCCGCCGGCGCCACTGTCGCCGCCGCCCTGCAGGTCGCAGAAACAGCGGCCCCCGGTTCGGCTCTGCTGGCCATGCTCCCTGACACCGGCGAGCGCTATCTGTCGACCTACCTGTTCGAGGATATCAACGAGGGTTCGGATGATGACTGGCTTGAACAGCAGGCTTGAACAGACCCAGGCTTGAACAGACCGTCACGGCTGGTTGACCAGAGTTTGACAAAGCGGAAATAGCTGCTGCATGATGGAAAGCTCTTTCGTGGCTCTGGCGTGCCAAAGGTGACAGCAATGAAGAGGATCTTTCTGTGCGCGGCCATCGTGCTTTGTTCCGTGTCAACGGCCTGGGGCGGTCTGGTCAATCCGACCATTCAGGGCGACAAACTGACAGCCGGCATAGAGTTGGCCGGCGGCATTGAGGCCGAGCTGACCATCCGCTTTGAAAGTGTCGTTGGACTGAGCGTTAACAATCTTGGCCTTTCGGTCGAGGCAGTCGACCCGCTGAACCCGAACCTGCTCGCGAGGCTGCCGTCCGGCAGCCTGCTTTCGACCCCGCAACTGTCCGTGCCGGCCGCCTTTCCAGTCCTGATCCATGTCGAGCCGCCGTCCCAGGGTGGCCTGGCTTTTGAAGGTGTGGTCGAAGTCGAGTTGTACACTCAGAACCTTCAGTACACCGTCGGCTCACCGCTGCGTCTGTTCACCGCGGCCGATTCCAGCAGCGCGTTTCATGACATCACCGACACCATCAGCGGCGGCAGTTACCGTACCCGCTCCGGCGGCGGCCATTTTTCGCAATTCATCATCCTGGCCGATACCCGCGCTGTTTCCGACGTGATCATCAGCAAGTTCGATCGTCTCGACGATCTGCTGACCGCTTACGCAAATGAAATCGACCTGGCCCTGCACGGCCAGCTCAGCGATCTGGCCAGCCAGGCCTACCTGGCCTTCGCCGGTGGCAACCCGGGCCTGGCCATTACTCATCTCGACCAGTTCAGACAGCATGCCGCAGCCGGCGCTGCAGTCGGTCAATTGCCCAACGTCTGGCGCTCGGCCCGCGACCTGAATAACGTCGACGGTGAACTGCGTGCAGCAGCTCGAACCCTGCGCTTCTCGCTGACCTTGGCGAGCAACCTGCTCTGATTTGCGCTGAGCACATCGATTCCGGCCACTGATCGACCCGGCCCAGGCGCATTGCCAAAGCCGGGGCGCCTGCGCGTCTTTCCCGCTGACCGACCTGCCTGCGAGCTGATTCTGGATCAGCGCCGCACCTATATCGTCGGACGGGATACAGCGGCCGATTGCCAGATCGAGGACGACGGGATTTCCCGCCGCCACCTCTCTATTGACACCCGTTCCGAACCGTGGCAGCTCTGCGACCTGGGAAGCAAGAATGGCAGTCGCATCAATGGCCGTCCGCTGGGGCTTGAAGAACTGGCGAACGGCGCCTGGCTCAGCCTGGCAGGAATTCCCGCCCGGCTCGATCGCCTCAGCCGTCCGCAACTGGCCGCCTGGCAGGAAGAATTGACCGCACGGCAGCAGGCCACCACCCGGCTGGTTGAACAAATCGTGCCACTGCAGGACCAGGATGACATTCTCAGGAACACCCTTGATGCCTTTGTTTCAATCGGCGAATGCGAGCAGGGCGCACTGATATTGGCCAATGCCGACGGCAGCCGGAGGATTGCCACGCTGGCCGGCTGGGACCGGTTCACGGGCAATCTCGATATTGTCGCCAGGGTACTGGCGACCCACTCTCCAGCACTGATCACCGATCATCATGCTGATCACGAACAGGACGCGCAACCACGCGCCACGAACAGCCAGGCGCCATCCGCGATTGCCTGCGTACCATTGGTGCTGGCCGGCGAGGTACGGGGTGCGCTTTACGGCCAGAGTGCGAAAACAGGCAAGTTTTTCAGTCAGCTGGATCTGGAAATGATGGAGGCGCTGGCCCGACAGGCAATATTCGCACTCGGCCTGAGTCACTTGCGGCAGGAACTGAAACTTGTCCAGAAGCAATTGCCCGGCAATCGCCAGGCGCTGGAGGCCGATGCCGGGATGACCGACAGGATCGGGCTTCTGCTACCGCCGCTCAAGGCCTGACAGGTCACGTTCATCATTACGGCCACTCGGCCCTTACCCTGCTCTGCTACATTAGCAGGCGATATTTCTTGAACCCGTTGATTCCACCATGACCGGCAAGCACCCGCCCGATGACCGCAACACGACCCAGACCCGGGCGGTCGGCGTCGACATGTTGCCCTCCGGTACCCGGCTGGCTGATCGTTACCGTATCGAGGAAATCATTGGCGTCGGCGGCATGGGCGTGGTTTACCGGGCCCATGACGAACAGTTGCAGACCGATATCGCAATCAAGTTGCTGCGAATGGACCGCCAACTGGACGAGGAAGCCATGGCGCGGTTCAGGCGCGAGATCCTGCTTGCCCGTCAGGTCAGTCACAGCAATGTGATTCGACTGCACGATATCGGCCGCGACGGGGACCTGCTCTTTCTCACCATGGATTATTTGCCCGGCAGAACCTTGCGTGAGGTGCTGGCCGATGGCGCGCTCGAAATCGATGCCGTCATCGACTTGGGACGCGATCTGGCCGAAGCATTGGCGGCGGCTCATGGCCGCGGTGTAGTCCATCGTGATCTGAAGCCCAGCAATATCCTGATTGACGAGAATGGCCGGGCCCACATCATGGACTTCGGTATCGCCCGCGCCCGTGACAGCGAGGAATTGACCGTAGCCGGGCAGATTGTCGGTACGCCGGCCTACCTGTCGCCGGAGCAGGTCCGCGGCGAGAAGATCGATCACCGCAGCGATCAATTTGCCCTCGGCCTGGTGCTTTGCGAAGCCATCATGGCCCGTCTGCCCGACAACGACAGCACGCTGAATGAATTACTGGGGCGACGAGCCAGCGGTCACACCCCGGACCCGGGTCGGTTGCGTCCGGACCTGCCAGCCTGGCTGATCAAGGTGCTGAGAAACTGCCTTGCAGCCAGGCCCGAGGACCGTTATCACGACACGACCGAACTTGCCCGTGACCTGGCAACAGGCCAGGCCAGACGCAGGCGACGCTGGCCTGTATGGCAGGTCGCCAGCCCCTTGTTGGGAATCGGCATCATTGCGCTGGCCATCTGGCAGTGGACAACCCTTCCGGAGCCAGCCACCGCACCATCCGCACCGGGTGCAGCCGCAGTGCTGCCGTTCCACAACGCCACCGGGCGCGCGACCATGGATTGGGCCGCCCGGGGCCTGGCTGAAAGCATTGCCGACAGCCTGGCCGAAGTGCCTGAACTGCAGGTCGCCGACAGTTTGCGCGTGTTTCGCCTGCTGCAGGATCTGCGTCTGAACCCGGCCGCGCTCAGTCCGGTCGAGCAAAGCCAATTGTTCGAGCTGCTGGAATTGCAGCACTTGGTCAGCGGGCGAATCGACGAGAGCGACCGCGGTCTGCGCATCGAGTTGACCCTGCATGAACAGGGCCAGGTCGAGGCTCACCGGATCACCGCCGAGGCCCCTGCCGGTGACCCGCTGGCTGCGGTACCTGAATTGCTGCAACGCCTCGGCCAGCGTCTGACTGGCCGGGCGGAAACATCACCCCTGGCCGCGTTATCGGCCAATACCGAAGCAATGATCCGCTACGACGCTGGCGTCGAGTTACTCAGTCGTGGCCAGAGTATTGCCGCAATCGACGCACTCGACGAGGCGGTCGAACTGGACCCAACGTTCGCCGCCGCCTGGGCCAGGCGGGCATCGGCGCTCGAAGCTGCGGGCCGTTACGAAGAGGCTGTTGATAGTGCCGAGACCGCAGTCACCCTGTTGCGCCACCATGACGGCCGGCTGGCTCTGGATGCCCGCTCTCGGCTGGCCACACTAAGCGGCGATCTGAACCTGGCCCGCGACACTCTGGCCGCGCTGGTTGAAACCTATCCGGCCGATGTGGAGGCCCGGACCCGGCTTGGCGATGTATTGATCGATCTGGGTGAACTGGGTCAGGCACGCCAGGCACTCAGCCAGGTGGTCGAGCTTGACTCGCAGCACCCCAGGGCGTGGTACCTGCTCGGCAAGGCCGCGATTATGGCCGGAGATACTGAACGGGCGGCTAGCGACTACCTAGTCAGGGCGCTGGTGATCGAAAATCGCCTTGGCAGCGACCAGGGACGTGGAGAGGTGCTCAATGCACTAGGCATTGCCCATCAGCGCCTCGGAGAGCTTGCACCGGCCCGCGATTATTTTTTGCAGGCGATCAATTTGCGCGAGCGCGCCGGCGATCGCAGCGGCGTGGCCGCCACACGGGCCAATCTCGCCCACCTCGCCCTGCTCGATGGCGACTATGACCTGGCCCGCCGAGAGCTGGAGACTGCCATTGGCGAACGACAGCAGATCGGTGACCAGGCAGGCATGGCGGATTTGTACAACCAGCGCGGCGTCGTCGATGAGGAAGTCGGTGACTACCGCGCCGCGCTGGCCAGCTACCGCGAAGGCCTGCGCCTGCGCGAGATGCTGGGGCAGAGTCGCGCCCTGGCTGACAGCTATAACAATGTCGCCTTCGCCAACCTGATGCTGGGCGAGTTCGACAGTGCCCATCAATTCAGTCGTGCCGCGCTGGAGAAGCTTGACCCCGAGCACAACTCGGCCGGTCGCCTGATGGCGCTCGAGACCCGCGGCTATGTCGATATCGCCCGCGGAGACTGGGATGGCGCGACGCGCGCGTTTCTCGAAGCGCTCGATATCAGCCGCCGTATCAATCAGCCGATCAGCGAAGCCGTCGCCCACGGTGGCTTGGGACTGGTTGCACGCCACCAGGGGCGTTGGCTGGCCGCCAGGGACGCCTACCGGCAGGCCCTGGATGGCCTGGCCGCATTGGAGGATGCCCGCGGAATGGCCATTTACCGGTTACGGCTGGCCGATCTGAAACTGGCTGCCGGTCAACTGGATGCAGCAGGCGCCCTGCTCGACGAGATTGACCGGGTCGACGCAGCCGGTCAGGACGCTGAATATGATCGTCTGCTCGGTGAGCTGGCCCAGCATCGCGGTAATCTTGCGGCTGCACACCATCACTTCGATCAGGCCCATGCCAGTGCCACCCGACGCGGCAATCAGGTGTTGGCGGTTGAGGCCGAGATTGCAGCCATCCGAGTGGCAGACAGCGACGACCATGCCGCCCTGATCGATCGTGCGCAGCGGTTGGGGCATGCCATTGTCACCCTGGACGCACTGACCGCTGCTTCCGAGCAGGCGATTCGCGTTGGTGATCATGAAAAAGCCGCCACACTTGCCCGGCGCGCGCTACGTCCGCCGTACCGCCTGCAGCCCTGGTCGGACAACTGGCGACTGCTGTGGGTGGGCGCTGTTGCGCGCGAGCTGGAACAGGCGGGCTCCAGTCAGGCTGACCTGGCCAGTGCCCGCGAGGAAGTTCAACGCCTACTGGAAGCGATGCCGGCGGCGTGGTCAATCGGCTTTGTCGCCACCTTGCCTGCGGAGCTGCGTGATGTGGAAACGGACCAGGACTGATCATATCGAAAGGGCACAGCCCGAGCTGTCGAGCAAGCTCGAACAACTGGCCATGGACAATGAGCGGATGCATCAGGAGCTGGCCCGGATGCAGCAGCACTTCCGAAGCCTGGCCCGATCCGTGTGGCGTGTGCAGGAGGATGAGCGTCGCCGGCTGGCACGCGAACTGCACGACGGCGTCGGTCAGAGCCTGACTGCCCTGCGCCACCGTGTCGAGCGCCTGCCCGACCACCCTGATCGCGATGCGGCCGTGGACCTGGTCGTTCAGATACTCGACGACGTGCGGGAGATGTCGCGCCTGTTGCGCCCGCCCGTGCTGGACGATCTCGGGCTGGCAGCCGCGATGCAATGGCTGGGGCGACGGGTTCGGGAGTCGGCCAACCTGGATGTCGAGGTGGATGCCGCTGGAGCCGACGGGCTGGAACTGGAGCCGGATCTGGAAACACTGGTTTTTCGCGTGGTGCAGGAAGCCCTGCACAATACCGTTCGCCACAGTGGCGCAAGCCGGGTCAAAGTGCTGGCAAGACGCGCCGGCGACCGGCTGGAAATCAACATTCAGGACAATGGCCGGGGTTTTGATCCGGCGAGCCTCGGACGCGATCCGGAAAAAGCGGGAGTGGGTCTGACCGGCATGCGGGATCGCGCCGCCCTGTTCGGCGGGGATCTGGCAATCCGCGCCGCCGTGGGACGTGGCACCGGCATTTTGCTCGGCCTGGCCTTGTCGCGCCAGCCATCACCAGGGGATACCGAGATATGAAACCCATTCGCATTCTGGTTGCCGACGACCATACAATCGTTCGTGACGGCCTGGTCAGGCTGCTGGAGGAAGACGGTTTGTGCCAGGTGGTTGCCCAGGCCGCCGACGGCGTGGAAGCGATTGAAATGGCACTCAGACACGAGCCGCAGGTCGCCGTGGTGGATCTGTCGATGCCGCGCCTCAACGGCCTGGAGGTGGTGCGTCGCATTCACGAAGCCCTGCCGCGCACAGCCTGCCTGGTGCTGACCCATCACGCCGAAGAGGAATACGTCGTACCCCTGGTGCGCGCGGGCGCCCGTGGCTATCTGGTCAAGGACACGCCTGCCGACGAATTGCGCAAGGCGGTCACACTGCTGACTGCGGGCAAGGCCTGGTTCGGCCCGCAGGCCGCCGAAGCACTGGCTGCCAGTCAGCAGCGGCCGAATCGGGATGGCGGTGATCCCTACGGCCCGCTGACACCGCGCGAGCGCGAGGTGATGCATCTGGTCTGCGAGGGCAAAAGCACCAAGGAAGTGGCGCGAATCCTCGAAATCGGCGTCAAGACCGCCGAGAACCATCGCAGTCGCATCCTCGACAAGCTCGAGTTGTCCAATACCGCCGAACTGGTTCGCTATGCCGCCCGCAAGGGCCTGCTCGACTGAGGGTTTTCCCTCACCCTGTCTGGGTGGTTTCACCGCTACCGAGGCCGGCACGTCGATGCTCCAATGGGACACCCCAAATCCCTTGATGGAGTATCCGCATGAAAATCAGCATTCCAGTCGGCCGCGGCAATCTTGTCCTCGGTCTGCTATTTGTTCTAAGCCTGCTACCCGGCTCCTTGCTGGCGGCAGTGATCGGCCAGAGCCTGGCGGATCAACTCGCTGAGCTCGGTCCACTCGAAGCGGTCGAAGTCATTGTCAGCTTTGACCAGGATGGGCCGCTGACCCTGGATCAGGTCAACGCCCTCGACGCCGTGGTGCTCACCGGCATCTACTTCCACGAACTGCCGATGGCCGGCGTTCTGGTCTCGGCCGGCCAGGTCGAAAGCCTGGGCCAAATCGGCGGCGTGCGCTCGCTTTGGCTCAACGAAGCACTGGAATACGACAACGACAACAGCACGGCGACTACCGGCGTTGACCGGCTGCGTACCGACAGCAATCTGCGCACGTCCATGGGGCTGCCGTATTCAGGCAAGGGTATCGGCGTCCTGGTCAATGATTCCGGCATCGACGGCCAGCACCCCGACCTGCCGTTCCCCACTCGAGTGGTGCAGAACGTATCGGCCCAGACCAACCTCAACAGCACCTCACCGCTGTTGCCGGTCAGCTATATCGAGAACATGCCGGACAGCGATATCGCTGGCGGGCATGGTACCCATGTTGCCGGCACCGTCGGCGGCAGCGGTGCAGCCTCCGGTGGTCAGTTCCAGGGCGTTGCCCCCGGGGCTGATATCATCGGCTACGGTTCGGGGGCCGGCCTTTTCATCCTCGATACCCTGGGCGGCTTCGATTACGCCCTGGTCAACCAGTTTCTCTACAACATCCGCGTGGTCTCGAATTCCTTTGGCAGCCCGTCCGATACCGGTACGCCATTCAACCCGGACCATCCGACCAACATCGCCACCAAGCATCTGGCTGACCGCAACATGGTCGTCGTCTTCTCGGCCGGCAACTCCGGTCCCGGCGAAGACACCATTACCGGCAACTTCAAGAAAGCGCCCTGGGTGGTCACGGTCGGCGCCGGTGACAGTAGCGGCAAGCTGGCCAGCTTCTCATCCCGCGGTCAGCGTGACGGTGGGGGTGAGGCCATGGTGGACGGCGAACTGCTGAGCTGGGTCGACCGACCCAATATCGTCGCCCCCGGGGTCAACGTCATTTCCGCTCGCGCCAAGAGCGATCCGCTATCGGTGCTTGGCGTCGGCGATGAACCCGGCGAATGGTTGTACTACCAGTCGCTCAGCGGCACCTCCATGGCCGCGCCTCACATCTCCGGCGTGGTCGCGCTGATTCTCGAAGCCAACCCGATGCTGGGCTGGCCCGAGGTCATCGAGATTCTCGAAATGACGGCAACCAACATGCCGGGTCATGCCGACTGGGAAGTCGGCGCCGGCTACGTCAATGCCCACGCCGCCGTCACCATGGCAGCCAATGTTCGCAATGACTATGGCCTGACCCGCATCCTGGATCGCGACTTCAATGCCGGCGTCAACGAGACCCGCATCGACGGACCGGCGTTCAGCCTGTTCTTCAGCCCGGTCGGCCCGAAGGATATCGAGCCGTTCACTGTTTCCGAAGGTTTGTCCACGGTCATCGCCCGGGCCAACGTGTCGGACAACACGGTCGCCCTGGTCCTCACCGACCCAAATGGCAATCGTTTCGGCTCGGGCATTGCTCTGCCCCTGCTTGGCCCCAGCATCGCCGTCTCCGCCCCGGCCATTCCGGGCGAGTGGACGATCGAGGTCAGTGGCATCGGTGCCGTTTCGGGCGTAGCGCTGGATCCGCTGGGCCTGACCAACGGCACCGCCATTCCCGGCACGATCAACGCCCAGGTCAGCTTCATGCAGGTCGATGGCTTCACTGGTCTAAACGACATCGCCGGTCATCCGGCCCAGGGCTTTATCGAACTGGCAGTCTCCAACCGACTGGTCGACGGACTGGCATCCGGTGGCTACGATCCAGACGCCGCGATCGAGCGGATCGAAGTGGCCGATTACCTCACTCTTGGTGCCGGCATTCGCCAGTTCCGCCCGACCGACGGCAGCGATACCCTTCATGATGTCACCGGACTTGATCTGGCGGCGGCAGAAGCCGTTTCGGCCCGGGGCGGCGCGCTGCGTGACCGGCGTCAGGTCCAGTCCGCCGTCCTTAGGCCAGTGGCTCCCGGCAGTTTCGACCCCAATGGCACGGTCAATCGTGCCGAACTGGCCCGCATCGTCATCCAGGCATTGGGGCTGGAAGCCCAGGCCGAAGCCGTGCGCGCCGCGCTTGAGGATCAGCCGATCACCGTGGCGTTCAACGACCAGCGCGTCGAACTGCTCGATGATGCAGCCGTGCCTTCCGAGTTGCGCGGTTATGTCCAGTTGGCGCTGGATTTCAACATCCTCAACGCGCATTTCAGTATCAACCAGGGGCCGTTCGACCTGGTTCCCCAAGTGCAGGCGCAATTCCTGCCGGCCAAGGAGGTCAGCCGCGCCCGATATGCGTTCGCCGCAGTGAACTTCCTCGACCGCTTCCGTCAGAGCGACTGACACGCGAAGCCCCGACCCCTCCCTTGTCGGGCACCCTTTGCCGGCCTCAATCATTGAGGCCGGCTTTTTTGTGTCCCAAGCCGCTACTGAGGGATTTCCCCCAAGAGTCCAGGGGTTTCCACCTCTGCACTTCATCGGCCCGTGATGATGAAATGGCCACCATATTCCAAAGCGGAGAACCCCCAATGCATCACTTCAACTTCAAAGGACTGGCCGCGGCCCTCCTGCTGGCTCTCGGTCTGACCCTGCCGCTGGCGGCGCGCGCCGTTGTCATTGGCGAGAGCCTGCAACAATCGCTCGACCAACTCGGCCTGTTCGAAACGGTCGAAGTCATCGTCACCTTCGATAACGACGGACCCCTGACCGGGTCCCAGATCAGCGCCCTGTCAAGCCTTGGCCTCAATGGCGTGTTCCTGCAGGAACTGCCGATGGCCGGCGTCGTTGCCACCTCGCATCAGGTATCACTGCTTGCCGCCCTGCCCGGGGTTCGTTCGATCTGGCTGAATGAAGAACTGGCGTTCACTAACGAGGAAAGTCGCGCACTCACCGGTGTCGATCGAATGCGCGCCGACGCCAACCTTCGCACTTCGATGGGCCTGCCCTATTCCGGCAAGGGAGTCGGCGTGATGGTCAACGATTCCGGTATCGACGCCACCCATCCCGACCTGCCGTTGGGCACCAAGGTGGTTCAAAACGTGTTCGGCACCACCAACCTCAACGCCTACAATTCGATGCTGCCGATCACCTGGATAGAGAACATACCAGACACTGACATCGGTAGCGGTCACGGCACCCATGTTGCCGCCACCCTCGCCGGCACCGGCGCC
>JBGTEC010000236.1:0-11376 GCA_041747995.1 Wenzhouxiangella sp. | reverse complement strand
TCATTGAGGCCCGAGGGCATGAAAGACCCTCATCATGAGGCCGGATATACGAGCGCATACCTGTCCCTGTCCTTGCAATGCATAAAACCCTTGCAATACAGGGGGAGACCATATACGTCTTCGCGGTTAGTCGCTTTTGATCTTTGTTGCGGTTAGTCCTGGACCTACCGCACTCGGCCGAGTTCGATCAGGGGGGTGAAGAAGACGATCAGGATGAAGACGATGGCCGCCAAGTGGATGGCGCTCTTGATCGGGTTGCGTCGGATCAGGGTCCACAGCGTATCGGCCCGACCTTCGCGGCGGACCTGTTCGTGGGCTTCGCGCGCGCGCATGGCGCGCTCGGCCTGGTATTCATCCATCAGGGCCCTGGCGCGTTCGTAATCTTCGGGTTGGCGCAGCCAGATACCGCCGTTGGTAATACCGAACGGCCCAGGTGGGGTCTGGTAGCACTGGATATCGTGCTCGGCCATGAGCGCCGAAACTTCTTCGGCTTCATCCTCAGGCACATTGCGCAGATTCAATAACAGTTTTGGCATGGTTGCCATGATACAGGGCGATGAGGTGCCTGGCGCCCGGGCACGGGTCGAAGACCAGGCCAGTTGAATGCATGAATTGGCCACCGCACTCGCTTTTCTGTAAGATTACCAGGACGCTGCGGCCAGGCACTGGGGCGCTTTTTGGTAGAGTCGGCGGCGGCACTGAGGGCCATATTTTACAAGGTACTCGGGTGGCGATCCCATGGCGTTTACAACCAATTTTTCTCGACTTTTCATCCTGGCAATCATGCTTGCCTGTTCAGGCATTGCCAAGGCGGAACCCGCCGACGATGTCCTGGCTGGCAACTGGCTGGCTTTTGGCGGTATCTCGTTCGGCTGCAATGAGCGCGTGCTGGCCGCCGACCGTTCGGACGAGGGGCTGATCTATCTGGCCGGCGCGTTTAGCGACTGCGACGGGGTGGCCGCAAACGGTGTGGTCGCCTACGACCCGGTGACCAACCAGTTCGAGCCGCTGATCGACGGCAATTCCAACAACAATATCAACGGTGTCAATGGGCAGGTCCACGCCCTGGTCGTGGCCGGCGACCAGGTTTTCATCGGCGGCAACTTCACCGAAGCCGGCGGGCGACCGGCGAACCGACTGGCGCGCTGGGACGGCGCAGCTTGGCACTCACTGGGCGAAGGCGTCAACGAACCGGTCTGGGCACTGGCTGGAGATGATGACGAACTCTATGCCGGCGGCTGGTTCACCGAAGCCGGGGGGGCGCGGGCCAACCATGTGGCACGTTGGGATGGCGATGCCTGGCATTCACTTGGCGAGGGCGAGGCCAATGGCGTCAATGATTTCGTCCACGCCCTGGCGACCGATGGGAATAGCCTGGTGGTGGGCGGTTATTTCAACCGTGCCGGCGTTGCGGACGCCAGCCGGATTGCCCGCTGGGACGGAAGCGACTGGCGACCGCTGGGAGATGGTGTCAGCCACCCTGATTTCGCCTCGGTATCGACTCTGGCTGTCCGTGACGGCAAAGTTTATGTCGGTGGCCAGTTTGATCAGGCCGGTCAGGTTCGCGTCGGCAACACTGCCCGTTGGGACGGTGCCAACTGGTCCGCCCTGGGCGATGAGAACACCCCCGGGGTCGACGGCCGGGTTACCTCCCTGGCGGTGTCTGGAAAGCATGTCGTGGTCGGTGGCGAGTTCACGAGGGCAGGTTCAAGCTCAGCCCGCCATGTGGCCCACTGGGATGGACGGACATGGCACAGCGTGCAATTTGCCGAAACCGACGCCCGGAATGATGAGAATGCCGTCCATGTTGTCGCCCTCATGGACAAGGAACTGTTTGTTGGCGGCCGGTTCGATCTGGCCGGCGATCAGATCGCCAATGGCATTGCGCGTTGGGGCGGCGATGCGTGGCGGGCTCTGGGCCAGGGTGGTCAGAACGGCTTGAACGGCACGGTCGAGGCAATGGCGGCTTCCGGTGACGACCTGATCGTCGGCGGAGAGTTCACCCAGGCTGGTGACAAGCGGGTCAACCACGTGGCGAGATGGGACGGCCAGCAATGGCATCCCCTGGGCGAGGGCGCGGACAATGGTGTCCAGGGCACGGTCTGGGCCATTGCCGTCGCCGGCGATGATGTCTATGTCGGCGGTTGGTTCACCGTTGCCGGTGGCGAGCGGGCCAACCGGGTAGCGCGCTGGGATGGCCGGCAATGGCACGCGCTGGGTGAAGGCGACCAGAATGGCGTCAATCATGCCGTCACCTCCCTGGCCGTGAACGAAAAGGACGTCTACCTCGGCGGGTGGTTTACCGCGGCCGGCGGGCAGGCGGCAAATTATGTCGCACGCTGGAACGGGCGTGGCTGGGACTCGCTCGACAGCGAACACATCTTTCCCTGTTGTGCGGTCATTGCCCTGGCAAGCGCCGGGGGCGAACTTTACGCGGCCGGCAACTTCAACGAGGCCGGAGGCTCACCGGGCAACAATGTCCTGCGCTGGGACGGTACCAACTGGCATCGATTGGGTGAAGGTGTCGATTCAAGAGCCTGGTCCGTCGCCGTTGACGGTGACGATCTTTACCTGGGCGGCGACTTTTCCATGGCCGGCGATCGACCTGCCAACCGGATTGGTCGCTGGGATGGCAACCAATGGCGCGAACTTGGCCCGGGTGATGACAATGGCGTATATTGCTGCACGGTCCAGGCGCTGGCGGCTTCCGGCGATCATATCTACGCCGGCGGCATGTTCACCCGGGCTGGCGGCAAGCCGGCCAATCATGTGGCCGGTTGGGATGGTGAGCGATGGTTCGCGCTGGGTTCGGGATCCGACAACGGCGTCAACCGCAGCGTGCAGGCACTGGCCGTGGCCGGCAATCGGATCCATGTCGGCGGCCAGTTCAATCGGGCCGGTAATGAAGTGTCCGCGGCGATCGCGACGTTCGTTGTCGAACACGAGTGAGCTTGCCCTCGTTCAGACCAACTGCAATGAATCCCCTACCTGCCCGGTCACCTTGAGCAAGCCCCGCATGCAAGGTTTTTTTGATGCTGGATACAGCCCGAGCGTGATGCTTCCGGCCAGAATATTGATCACCCTGGTATGTCTGTTGGTTACGAGCCAGGCTCCTGGTGAGTCCGCTGTAGTCAGTTTGCACGATGGTCGAGTAGAGTTGGTGACCGACCCGGCCCTGACGACCAGGGACGGCAATCCCTGGGCGGCGTGGATCGAGACCTTGACAGGTTCCGTGGTCAGTGTCGTCCCGGGGTTTCCGAAATCGGGCGTCCAGGTCCGCCTTCGCCCATCCTCCCGGCGTGACCCGATCACCTACGGCCGCGTTCAACGCCGACAACGCCCGGTCATCGACCTGCAAGTTCATCCCGAGGCGACACTGGATGCCTTGTTGGACGATTGGCGCGGCTACCATGAATTCGCCCACCTGCTCATTCCCTTCCCCAGCAATGACGATATCTGGTTTTCCGAAGGAATAGCGTCCTACTATCAGCACCTGCTCCAGGTTCGCGCCGGTGTGATCGAACCGGATGAGGCCTGGCAGCGCTTGTTTGCAGGCTTTCAACGTGGGCTGGAAGATCCTGTGGGCAAGAACATGACCCTGGCAGAACTTAGCCCCAGGATGTGGCGTTTGCGCGCCTATCGGCGTGTCTACTGGACCGGGGCGGCCTATTTTCTGCGTGTTGACCTGCGCTTGCGAACCGAGTCCGGCGGAATCCATTCGGTGGATTCCGTGCTGGCGGCGTTTGACCGTTGCTGCAGTAGAGAGCGGCAACGGTGGACTGCCGAAGCCCTGCTGCACCAGTTTGGCCAACTCAGCCTGCCCAACGTGTGGCTGGAAGAATATGAGCGAATGATCGACTCAAAAGCCACGCCTGACGTCGGCCAGGCCATGCAGGCACTGGGTATCGAGTGGGCCGAAGACGGCGTATCGCTTTCGGGCAACCCGCGTCAAGCGCGGCTGAGACGCGCCATTGCCACGGGCCGGGGTAAGCGAGCCGGAACCGGCCAGTGAAGGCGCCCCGGTCGTTACTGTAGATACTGAAAGGAACGGGACATCAACCCGGTCCCCTGCACATGCGGAATAAAATGAAAAACCTGTATCGAACGACAGCCAATCGATGGTTGTTTCTATTGGTTGTGCTCAGTTTTCAATCCGGCTGCGCGCTGCTCTTTCCCATTGAGGCCGGCGAAGAGCTTGCGCATTTCAAGGACGAAGCGCCAGCCACCGGATCGCTGGCGCCTGAATTGCACGCCCGGTATCAAGACGGAAGCCCGGTTGTACTGTCCGAATTGGTCGGCGAGCGCCCGATCGTTCTTCAACTTGGTTCCCACTCTTGCCCGGTCTACCGATACCGGCGCTTTGACCTGTTCAAGATTCAGACCGACTATGAAGGCCTGGTGGACTTCATCGTCGTCTATACCACCGAAGCACATCCGGTCGGCTCCAACAGCCCCTACCGTGACGAGGAGTGGGTCAGCGGTTTCAATCGCTTGACCCGTACACTCGTATCACAACCGGCAACGATGGAAGAGCGCATTGATCGGGCGGCATGGTCAACCGAAAAACTGGGTCGCGATGATCTTGTCGTCATTGACGGCATGGGTAATCTGACCTGGCAAACTTACGGCTCAGCTCCCTCGCCGGCCTTTGTCATCGACACCGACGGCATGATCGTGCTGCGCCAGCCCTGGGTTGAACCCCGCGGCATACGAGAAGCCCTGGACGGCCTGCTGGGGCGGAACTGACGGTCTGACATCAGCGAAGCTGCTGAATCAAAGCCAGGGTTGCCCGGCGCGTGTCATCAAGCGCGTCCATCATGGCTTGCTCGGCCTGTACCGCGGTTTCGCCCTCCTTGTCGAGCGCGCTGGCATTTTCTTCCCAGGCGGCGTGAAGATCGAGGCCACTCTCAGGCAGCGGTGCTGGCAGTAATGAGGTCAAATCACGAATGCTGGCAGCTGCTGGTTAAAAGCATGGCCACTGCCAAAAGGCCAACTCTGGTTGCATCCTGTTTCATATATCCTCCTGGCGAGGTATTGTGCGAATGATCAATACTCACGCAATCAGACCGGTCCGGCCCTCTGATGCTTTCAAGTAGCCTCATCCGGACCCACGCACGGACAAGTGCCGCAGTCGCCAACGAAGATTTCAGCGCCATTTGTCCAGACGTCCAGACAAGCGGGCGTCAATCAATTCCCCGGCAGCAGCAGGTTGTTCGGATCATCCACCACAGGATCGAATCGACCCTCCCGCCAGTCGGCCTTGGCCTGCTCGATGCGTTCCTTGCCTGAGGATACGAAATTCCACCAAATGTGGTGCGGCCCGTCCATGGGCTCGCCGCCCAGGATCAGAAAGATGATCGCTTCGACCGTGATATTGGCACCAGGCCGCTTCCCGGAGGGTACCGGCCGCTTTCGAGCGACAGGCCATGCCTATCCACAGGGCACCATCAAGGGCAATTATCGGGGCGGATCGGGCGACCCAAGCCTTTTTTCCCGATATCGGAACCGGAGCAATGATTTCGGGAAGCCTCGCCCGGCCTGACCCCCTGTAAGGATAATCGTCGAAACCCACCAGTGAGGGCCTGCGAGGCGGGTCCAATTTCTGGCACGTTTCGTGCAGATATCACGGCATGGATATCGCACGCCCAGAACTAAGACGCCGGAGGAATCTGCGGCGCACAATCATCGGAGTCGGCCTCGCTGTCGTGATTCTGGTGACCGGCTTCGGCCTGACCCGGCTGGAACCGGCCGCCCCCAGCGTGGCTCGTGCCTCGGTGTGGGTGGATACCGTCCGCCAGGGTGAGATGCTGCGCCAGGTGCGCGGGCCTGGCGTGCTCGCGCCGCGCGAGATCAGATGGGTTTCGGCCCAGACCGATGGACGGATCGAACGAATTGTGGTCCGGCCTGGCGCGATGGTCGAATCCGATACGGTCATTGTCGAAATGTCCAACCCGGACCTGGTCCAGCAGACCGAAGAGGCGCGCTTCGCGCTGGTGGCCGCCGAAGCCGAACTCACGGAAACCGAATTGCGCCTGCGCAACCAGCAACTCGATCAGCGCATCGCCGTGACCGTTGCGCGCTCAGAATATGAGGGTGCGCGCCTACAGGCCGAGGCCGAACGCGAGCTCAGCGAACGGGGGATCGTCTCGGCAATTCAATATCGGCGTTCGGAATTGCTGGCCGAGCAACTCAAGTTTCGCATCGAAGCCGAAGAAGAGCGTCTGGATCAATTTGCCGCCTCGGTTACCGCCCAGGTCTCTGCGCAGCGGGCACGGATCGATCAGCAGCACAACATGCTCGATCGCCGCCTGGCCCAGCTTGATTCGCTGCAGGTCAGGGCCGGCATCGCCGGGGTCTTGCAGCAGGTGCCGGTCGAGGAAGGCCAGCGCGTGACCCTTGGCGCCAGCATTGCCAGGGTGGCCCGGCCCGATGACCTGCAAGCCGAGCTGCGCATCGCCGAGACCCAAGCGCGCGATATCCAGATCGGCCAGCAGGTCAACGTCGATACTCGCAACGGCATTGTCACGGGTCAGGTCATCCGGATCGATCCGGCGGTTCAGGCCGGTACCGTGCAGGTCGACGTGGAACTCAATGGTGAACTGCCGCGCGGCGCCCGTCCCGACCTTTCCGTCGACGGAACAATCGAACTGGAGCGTCTCGAAAACGTGGTCTATACCGGACGGCCCGCCTACGGCCAACCGCATTCCACGATCAGCCTGTACAAGCTGACCGACGATGGCAAGAGTGCGGTGCGCGTGCCAGTTGAACTCGGCCGCAGCTCGGTCAATGCGATTGAAATCGTCCAGGGGCTTTTGCCTGGCGATCAAATCATTCTTTCCGACTCATCGGCGTGGAGTGAGCACGACCGGATTCGACTCAACTGAGGATTAGCTTATGAGTGCTGTTGCACACGATTTGCCAAATGCCAGCCAGCCCCTGATCAAGCTGGAAGACCTGAAGAAGGTGTTTTACACCGAGGATGTCGAAACCCACGCACTTTCCGGTGTCCACATCGACATGGCGAAAGGGGATTATGTCGCAATTTCCGGTCCGTCTGGTTGCGGCAAGTCGACGTTGTTGTCGATCCTGGGGCTGCTGGATACACCAAGCGGCGGCCAGTACATCCTCAATGGCACGCGTGTTCAGGATCTTGACCATGCCCGGCGGGCCCAAATCCGCAATCGTGAGATCGGCTTCATCTTCCAGGCCTTCAACCTGATCGGCGATCTGACTGTATTCGAAAACGTCGAACTGGTGTTGACCTATCGCACCGGCGTGAGCAAGGAGCACCGGCGCAAGCGCGTAATCGAATCACTTGAGCGGGTCGGGATGGCGCACCGCCTGCGCCACTACCCGGATCAACTTTCAGGCGGTCAGCAGCAGCGTGTCGCCGTGGCCCGAGCCCTGGTCGGACAGCCCTCGATTCTGCTCGCCGACGAACCGACCGGCAACCTGGACTCCAAGAACGGAGAGGCCGTCATGGCGCTGCTGGCCGACCTGCACAGCGACGGTGCGACCATCTGCATGGTCACCCATGATCCGCGCTATGCCGAACACGCCGATCGCCAGATCCACATGTTCGATGGCCGCGTGGTCGACGAGCAAACCCTGGCCCGCCTGCGCGAGGAGGAAGACCAGCGCATCGCCGAACAGGCCCGGCGCGGACGCAGTCAGCAGTAGACGATGCAATGCGTGGCCTCTGGCTGGAAAGCTTTGAAGCCTGTGCAGGATGGATCGGACCGGCAGGTTCGGCACTCATCGCCTACGCCGTTTCGCGGGGGCCACGACTCGGCAATCCGCGATGAGGTCCCAGTGACATTCAACATGACAAGGAACGATTTGCCGTGACCGATATCTTCTTCTCCATCAGAAGCCTGGCCCGGGCGCCGCTGCTCAGTGGCGCCACCGTCCTGACCATTGCCGTGGCCATCGCCGGAACTGTCGCGGTCTTCGCCCTGCTCGACTCGGTCGTACTGCGCGCCCTGCCGTACGAGGATGCCAAGCGCACAGTCGCTGTCTGGGTCGACATGACCGAGCTGGCCGACGAGGTTCGTATTCAGGATCCGAGGAGGGAATGGACCGGGCTGGACAATTTTCGCGATCTGCGCGCCCAGTCCCGTACCTTGGCCGATGTCGCCGCGTTCGGGCAATGGACACCGGCTTTTCGGGGCGGCGACGGCACACATCGAATACCGGGCGCGGCGGTCACATGGAGCGGCCTGAACCTGCTGGGAGTCCGTCCGATCCATGGCCGCTTGTTCGTCGAGGCCGAAGGGGAACCCGGCTCGGAGCTGTGCACCGTCGTCATTACCGAGCGATTCTGGCACCGACATTTTGCCGGCGATCCAGGCATCGTCGGGCAGGACCTGTTATTGACCGGCGAAACCTGCACCGTGGTCGGTGTATTGCCAGCCTCGTTCCGTTTTCCGTTTGTTCCGGCAGCCGAGGTCATCACCACCGTGCGCGGTGCCGGCAACGATCGTGGCAGTGCCTACCTGCGCCAGTTCGGACGCCTGACCGATGGAATATCCATAGACCAGGCCCAGGCCGAGTTGAACACCATTGCCGCCAGTCTTCGCTCGGAGTATCCGGAAGCCAATCGGGGTCAGAATCTGTTCGTCGAGCCCTTGCAGGAAGCCCTGAACCAGGGGATTCGTCAGCAACTGATCATCCTGCAGGCGGCAGCGGTTTTCGTGCTGCTGATTGCCGTAGCCAACCTGGCCAGCCTGATGGTCGCCAGAGCCCTGTCGCGGGCCAGCGACTTCGGTGTCCGGGCCGCGCTCGGCGCCAGCCGCTGGCGACGCTTTCGATTGCTGTTGACCGAAGGCCTTATTCTGGCCCTGGTTGGCGCCGCCGCCGGCATGATGCTGGCCGCGTGGGGGGTTGAGGCGCTGACCCTTGCCTTCCCGGTGGGCTTCGGCGATATCTGGGATGTACGCATCAGTGCCGGTGCGTTGCTGGTCGCGGTGATGGCTGCCCTGCTGGCAGCGGCGGCCATGGCGACTCTGTCGTTCCTGGCTCTGGAGCGCAGCCAGGGGCCCGCGTCAGCGATTGGTGGCACCCGGGTATTCGGCAATCGCGGTGGACGCAAGCTGGCCGGTGCGCTGGTGGCCTCCAATTTCGCCGTGGCGCTGGTCGTGGTGGTCACCGGGTTGCTGCTATGGCAAAGCTATCAACGCCTGGCCGATGTTGATCCAGGTTTCGGCGCATCCGGTGTTGTCGCCGGCATGCTGACGCTGCCCGCAGCCCAATTTTCGGACAACTATGGGGACGATGATGCTCTGCGGGCCGCCTACGACCGATTGATATCGCACATCGACGTCATTCCCGGAGTGGAACAGAGCGGACTGGCCAGCGCAGTGCCCTTTGGTCAGGCGAACAACGACACGTTCGTATCCATCGAAGGACGTCCCCAGGCCAACCGGCAGGATGGTCGAGCCCATGTCTGGCTGACGCGCGCCGACGAAGGTTATTTCGACGCCATGGGCATTCGGGTGCTCGAAGGTCGCGCCTTTCGATCAACCGACCGCGGTAGTGATCGACGCGTGGCCATGGTCAACGCGGCGTTCGTGCGCCATTATCTCGACAATGATCTCGGCGGCAATGCGGCCACCGGCATCCGCATCGCCACCGGACCTGACAGCGAGCCCACCTGGTGGGATATCATCGGCGTGACCGAGGACGTGCGCGCTTTCAACCTGGCTCGTCCAGCCACACCTTCAGTGTATCTGCCAAGCTGGCAGGCCCCGACAAGCAACATGTACGTTGTGGCCCGCACGCCGCGCGACCCACTTGCGCTGCTGCCGGACCTGCTTCGGGCAATCAGCGAATTCGACCCTGACCTGGCCCTGACCGATGTCATTCCGATGAATGAGCGCGTGGATGCTCAACTGATGGTCCCGCGCACGGTCAGCCGGCTGACCCTGCTGTTCGCATTGACTGCCCTGCTGCTGGCCGCCATTGGGGTTTACGGCACCCTGGCCCAGTCGGTTGTCCGGCGCAGACGCGAGTTTGGCGTGCGCCGGGCGCTTGGGGCCGGGGACCGGGATATCGTCAGCCAGGTCGTGCGCCAGGGCCTGGCCCCCGTCCTGGTCGGTCTCGCGATCGGGGTGCCGCTGACCGTGATGCTGGGCAATCGCCTGGGTGACATTCTTCATGCCGTTTCGCCGCTTGATCTGCGCGTCTGGCTGCTCGCCCTGGCCAGCCTGCTGAGCGTGGCTGCGGGCATCTGTTTCATGCTGGGCCGGCGCGCGGTGCGCGCGCTACCGATGCAGGCGCTGAGGAACGAATGATGATCCAGGATTTTCGCTTTGCAATTCGATCCCTGGCCAAGCGTCCGGGCTTCAGTGCGGTATGTGTGCTGACCCTGGCGCTCGGCATCGGCGCGACCACCGCCATCTTCAGCGCGGTCAACGGCGTCGTGCTGCGTCCGCTGCCGTTTCCCGATGAGCAGCGTCTGGTCATGCTTTGGTATAACAACGCCCTCGAAGGCATCGAGCGCGATGTGACCTCCTATCCGACCTTCCAGGACTGGCGCGCGACTGACTCACTGCAGGCCGCTGCGGGTTACGTGCCCACCGTTGCCACCTTCAGCGGCGACGGCCCGGCGGAAGAATTTGCCGGGGCCTGGGTGACGGAAGACTTCTTTGAGGTTCTGGCTGTTCCACCGGCCCTCGGCACTACCCTGGACGCCAGGCACGCCCGGGCTGGCGACGATCAGGTCGTGGTGCTGTCGCACCAGTTGCGTAATACCTGGTTTGGTAACGACGCGGCTGTCATTGGACGACGCATCGACATCAATGGTGTCTCACGCGAAATTATCGCGGTGATGCCACCGGCAATCTCGTTCCCGGTCGGCGCCCAGTTCTGGCTGCCGATTGCGCCCAATGCCCCGCCATGGGATCAGGTCGTTCCTACCCGTGGGATGTTCTGGCTGTCGGTGGTTGGCCGGCTGGCGCCGGGGCGGACTGTCGAACAGGCAGGGACCGAACTGGATGCGGTCATGGGGCGTCTCGCGGTCGAGGAACTGACCGCGCCCGATGACCGGGTATTCGTAGAGCCGCTGCGCGACAGCATCGTCGGCTCGGTGCGCCCGGCCCTCGCTGCACTGGCCGGCGCCGTGGCGTTCGTACTGTTGATTGCCGCCGCCAACATCGCCAACTTGCTGCTGGCACGGGGTGCGACCCGCCAACGCGAGTTTGCGCTTCGTTCCGTGCTGGGGGCCAGAGGCTGGACGCTGTGCCGCCAGGCGCTGGCCGAAAGCCTGGTACTGGGACTGGCCGGCGGCGTGGTGGGCCTGATGCTGGCCTATGTCGGCACGGCCGCACTGGTCGCGTTCAGCCCGGCCGATCTGCCCCGACTGAACAACGTGCAAGT
>JBGTEC010000235.1:0-8773 GCA_041747995.1 Wenzhouxiangella sp. | reverse complement strand
TGGCTGTACATCCTGCATGAAGGATGGGCCTGTGCGACACGGCTGTTGGCCGATGGGCAACGCCAGGTTCTGGATATCTTTCTGCCGGGCCAGGTCATGGGTCTGCGCGAGATCGGATTCAAGCGCTTTCAATCCGATGTGGTCAGCCTGACCGAGGTGGAGGTCTGCCAGTTCTCTCGAACCCGGCTGCTGGAAATCTTCAGCGAGTCGCCGCGGCTGGCCGATCTGTTTTTTCTTTCCATGGCCCGCGAGCAGGCGATGTTTGGCGAACGCATCGTCAGCATCGGCCGGCGGCCCGCAGCCGAGCGTCTTGGTCATTTTCTGCTGGAACTGAAGACTCGGTTGCTGCTCGACACCAAGGAATTCGAACTGCCGCTTAACCAGAGCATCATTGGCGATGCGCTCGGGCTATCGGCGGTACACGTCAGCCGAACATTAAGCTTCCTGCGTCGGCGCAATCTTGTCAGAGTGGAAAAACGACGGGTGTCGATCACTGACCTGGAAGGCTTGGTCGACTTTTCGGGATTCGATCGTGGCTACCTGGATTGCAGCTCGAACTGGGCCCGGCTGAACTGAGTCAGCCGGAGCCTGCCAAGGCATCCGCGTCCTATTAAAGCCGCAGGCCGACCGTCAGACCGACGGTCGTCGGCCGGAAATCAGGAAAATGATGGCCAGGATGATGCCGATCACGAACAGGATCCAGGCGATATTGCTCGCCGCGCCTGCGACGCCGCTCAGGCCGAGAACGCCAGCGATAATCGCGATGATGAAAAATGTCAGGGCCCAGGAAAGCATGGTTTGATTCCTATTTTCGAATGGTAGGTGGTCTAGATTACCCGCACTACAGTTCATGCTCATTAACCTGCGTTATTCGGTCGCACAACATTTCAACGGACCCCTAAACGACCTCGGTCAGGCGCCCATCGCGGTAATCGCGCATGGCCTGCTCCACCTCCTCGCGCGTGTTCATGACGAACGGGCCGTACTGTACGACCGGTTCATTGATTGGCTTGCCAGCGAGCACCAGAAACCGGGCTCCGACCGAGCCCGCCTGGACCTCAAGCATCTCACCATCGCCAAGAATGCCGGCGACGCGCGTTGGCAGTCGCCTGCCGCCAATTTCGGCCTCGCCTTCGTAGACGTAAACCATGGCGTTATAGCCTTCGGAGATGGGCAGCTTGAACGTCCGGCCCGCCTCAAGGCGAAGGTCGATATAGGTCGGATCCGTGGTGACCGGGTCGTTCGGTCCGTTGACAGCACCGGTCGCGACCTGACCGTTCACACTTATTTGACCCGCGATGACACGCGCGAGGCCACCGTCAAAGGTCAGCTCCGGAATCTGCGAGGCTGGAATATCACGGTAAGCCGCCGGCTTCATTTTTTCCTGCGCCGGCAGGTTGAGCCAGAGCTGAAATCCGCGCATGCGGCCTTCGCTCTGGCGCGGCATTTCCGAATGGATGACGCCGCGACCGGCAGTCATCCACTGCACCGAGCCTGGCCCGAGATCACCGGTATTGCCCAGGTGGTCCTTGTGTTCCATGCGGCCATTGAGCATATAGGTGACCGTCTCGAATCCTCGGTGCGGGTGAAATGGAAACCCGGCCAGGTAATCGTCCGGATTGTCGGAGAAAAATTCATCCAGCATCAAAAACGGATCCAGACGCGCCGCCTGATTCGAGCCGAGACTTCGGCGCAGCTTGACACCGGCGCCGTCAGAGGTCGCGATCGCTTCAATGATTTTTTCCAGCTGCCGAGTGCGCATATCAATCTCCTTGCAAGTGTTATAAAAACCTATTCACCACGGAGGCACAGAGAACACAGAGAATAAAAACAATCATTCATCACGCGTTTTCTCTGTGCCTCCGTGTCTCTGTGGTGAGTTTTTATCTTTTCGTCCAACCAGGCAACTCAAGCCGCCAGCTTGAGGATGCGCTCGCTGGCATCACTGCGAGCCTTGTCGGCCGCCTCATCATCCAGCGCCAGGCCTTCGGCGTAGGTGAAACGGACATCTTCGATGCCCAGCAGGCCAAGAAACAGCTTGACCAGGTCCGTCTGCGTGTCGGCCGGGGTGCCCTGATAGAGACCACCCCGCGCTGCAAAGACGAACACCGGCTTGTTGTCGATCAGTCCGCGTGGACCGTCAGCCGTGTATTCGAACGTCACGCCGGCGCGTGCCACGTAATCCATCCAGGCCTTGAAGGTTGACGGGACGGTGAAGTTGTACATCGGCAAGCCGATGGCCACGGCGTGGGCCTGCTTGAGCTCGGCAATCAGCGCATCCGATACCACTGTCTCTGCCTGCTGGGCCGGGGTCCGTGCTGTCGCTTCGGCCTGAAAGCCGGCAAAGGCCTCAGCCGTCAGGTGCGGCAATGGATCGGCGGCCAGGTCGCGGCAGAGCACCCGTCCGCCTGGATTGTCCATCCGCCAGCGCGTGGCAAACTCATCGGCCAGTTTGCTCGATTGACCGGAACCATTGAAAAGACTGGATTTGATGACAAGCAGGGTTTTCATTGCTGAGTCCTTTGGAGGCATATTTGACTGAGGCCCAGCTTACGCTTGATCAAATCGATTAAAAAGCGCAAACTTTCGCTTATATCATTCGATTTTATAGATATGTACAGCCCGCGAATCAGTCTTGAGCAATGGCGCGCCCTGGTGACGGTGGTCGATGCAGGTGGCTACGCCCAAGCCGCCGAAGCGCTCAGCAAGTCCCAGTCCACCGTCAGCTACGCGGTGCGCCGTCTTGAAGAACTGCTGGACCTGAAGGCCTTCAGCATTCGGGGTCGAAAGGCGGTGCTGACGCCAGCCGGGCAGATGCTTTACCGGCGTGGCCGGGCGTTGCTGGACGAGGCTGCGCGGCTGGAACGGGCAGCCGCCCAGGTGGCGGCCGGATGGGAGGCCGAGCTGCGGGTGGCCGCTGAGATCATTTTCCCCACCTGGCTGTTGCTGGAATGCCTGAGCTCCTTGTCTGACGAACAGCCCCAGATGCGGATCCAGCTGCACGAATCGGTTCTGGGTGGAACTGCCGAGCTGCTGACCTCAGGCAGGGTCGATGTGGCCATCGCCTCGAGCATTCCGCAGGGTTTCGTGGGTGACGCTCTGAGCCAGGTCCGCTTCGTGGCCGCCGCCGCCCCGACCCATCCCCTGCATCTGCTTGACCGTGACCTGACCATCGAAGACCTGCGCCCGCACCGGCACCTGGTGGTCCGCGACAGCGGTACCCAGCCGGCTGGCTCGCAAGCGCCAAACGTCAGCGACCGGCGCTGGACCGTCAGTTCGAAAGCGACTTCCATCCGCGCGGCCTGCATGGGGGCCGGCTTTGCCTGGTACGCCGAAGACATCATCCGCCGCGAGCTTGATTCCGGCGCGCTGAAGCCCCTTCGGCTGAGCCAGGGCCGCGAACGCTGGGCCACGCTGTACCTGGTCTTTGCCGACAGCGATGCCTCGGGTCCCGGCGCCCTGAGACTTGCAGAATTGCTTCATCATGCCGTCAGGCGGCCCGCCGTTGTAAACTCGGCACCATGACCCAGCACCCTCAACAACAGAAAAAGACGCTGTGGTGGACCCCGCGTGAAGTGCCAGCAGGTCACAGGCTGCATGGCAGCCTGGGTGCTCTGGAGCTGAGCCTTGGCCACGACACCGACGAATGGCTGCTCGATTGCGCGCCGGTCGGCGAGGATGATATCCAGCCGCGCGCCAGCCTGAAAGTCGAAAAAGGCCTTCCGGAAACCATCGGTGAGCGTTTCGTGCATGCGGGCAAGTCCGACCAGGTCCATCTGTCGGCCATGCTCGCCGACCGGCCCGTGGTGATCAGACCCCGCCAGCCGGTTTTCCTGCTCAGCCAGCAAACAGTCACGCTTTACCTGTCCACACCCATCTGGCTTAAGATCCAGGTTGGAGAACCCGCAGTGTTGTTGAAGGAATTTCCCGCGCAACCGCTCTCCGACACCTGGTTCGGCCCATCGACCCGAGAAGGTGAGCTCTGTTATGCCGGGCGCACCCATGCCCGCCACAATCCTTCGGAACTGCCGCGACGGCCTCACCGCGCCATTACCCCACTGACGATTCTGAACAAGGCTTCAACCCCGCTGCCACTCGAAAAATTCAGCCTGCCTGTTCCCATGCTGGCGCTCTACGGCGATGTCGATGGCATGCTCTGGACCCAGGCTGTCACCCTGACCCGCGAGGGTCAGACCGACCTGGCCTCGGTCCAGATCGATTCGCGCCCACCCGCCTATGGCAAGGGCTTGATCCGCCTGGCTCCACCGCGCCAGGAACCCGGCCGTTCGGGCCTGGTTCGGGCCTTCAGCCTTTTATTCGGGACCTGACATCATGATCCAGGAACTCGTTGCCACCCTCCACCTTGAAATGCTGCTGTCACTGATTCGGGCAGCGATCCTGCTTGGCGCCGGCGTGCTGATCGCCAGCCTGGCCGGTCGGCTGAGCATGCGCAGCTTCCGTCAGCGATTGAGCCCGCAGATGCTGCAACTGCTCAAGCGCATTGTGTTCTACGGCATTTTCGGCCTGTTCCTGGCCGCCGCCCTGAGCGAGCTGGGCTTCAGCATTGCCGTGATCATGGGTGCCGCCGGCGTGCTGACCGTGGCGATCGGCTTTGCCTCCCAGACTACAGCCTCCAACCTGATCAGCGGGCTGTTCCTGATTGGCGAACACAGTTTCGAAATTGGCGATGTGATCAAAGTCGGCGACACGATCGGCGAGGTGCTGTCGATTGATGCGCTTTCGGTGAAGTTGCGCACTTTTGACAACTTGTTCGTGCGCATTCCAAACGAAAGCCTGATCAAGAGCGAAGTCACCACGCTCACGCGCTTCCCCATACGGCGCCTCGATCTCAAGCTTGGGGTTGCCTACAAGGAAGACATCAACCACGTGCGCGACGTGCTGCTGGCAGTGGCCGACGCCAATATCCTGTGCCTGGACGAGCCTGCGCCGCTATTCATCTTTACCGGCTTCGGCGACTCGGCGCTGGAAATCCAGTTTTCGGTCTGGGCCAAGCGCGAGAATTTTCTGGCGTTGAGAAACGGCGTCACTGCCGATATCAAGGCGGCCTTCGATGCAGCCGGAATCGAAATACCGTTTCCGCACCTGTCGATTTACACGGGCGAGGTAACCAAACCGTTCCCGGTGCGCATCGCCGATTCAAAGGCTGAAAATTCAAACGATGACTGATTTCACCGATTGGCGCCGAGGGGCGCAGGCTCAGCGAGCTATTTTCGACTACCATCAGACACAGGATTGAGCAGGGGTCCCGAACATGGCAAAAACCGAATCCAGGATGCTGCCGCTAGGCACGCCCGCACCAAAGTTCAGCTTGCCGGACACGGTCAGCGGGACGACGGTCAAGTTCAAAGATGTCGCCGGTGCCAGGGGCACGCTGGTGATGTTCATCTGCAATCATTGTCCGTTCGTCAAGCACATTCTCGACGAGTTGGTCGAACTCGGTCGCCGGTACCAGGATACCGACGTCGGCATGGTTGCCATCAGCAGCAACGATGTCACCGGCTACCCGCAGGACCGGCCGGAGCGCATGAAGGAGCTGGCCGAAAACCTGGGATTCCCGTTCCCCTACCTGTATGACGAGACGCAAAATACCGCCCGCGCGTATGGGGCCGCCTGCACCCCCGATTTCTTTGTCTTCGATGGCGACAGGCAACTGGTCTACCGCGGCCAGTTCGACGATTCGCGCCCGGGTAACGGCCGACCGGTTACCGGCGCCGACTTGCGCGGCGCCCTCGATGCCCTGCTTGAAGGCAGGCCGGCACCGACGGACCAGAAGCCCAGCGTTGGCTGCAACATCAAGTGGAAATCCGGCTAGCGGGAGGTCAGCAAACCGGTTATCTCATTTCTCCGGCACGGTAATCGCCCAGACCAGTGCCAATACCCAGCCAATGCCGAAAAAGGGCAGCAGCAACACATTGACCGCCACCAGCCCCGGCATGTTCGGGTGGCCCCGCCACCAGCCGATAAACGTCGGCAGCAGAATGAACGGCAACATCACGACCAGCCAGAACAACAATTCCTGGGCACTCAACACGGGATAGATCAACTCCTTGCAGTGTAGAAGCCCATTGTGCCAGACCAGCGGCAAAAGGCGTCACCGAGCACGTGCCATTTTTCTCATGCGGAAACGCCCGCGGCCAGGCCGCGGGCGTTGTTGGGCCGACGCGATCGCCGGCGTGGTTGGGCCGAGCTTCAGCGCACGCGCCGGGTTTTGGCCTGGTCTTGCGCCTCGTCGTTGGGCAGCAGCCACAGGACATCACCCGCGGCCGAGACGTCCACCCGCTGCGACTGCCCCGCAGGCAAGACGAATGCTGGCGTGCTCAGGACGATTTCGTCTGCCAGATCGACAAAGCCAGTCTGGACGCCGGTCGTGCCGTTTCGGCGGTCGAATACCTCGAGGGTATAGTTGAACGCCGTCTGGCCGTTGGGGAGGAAATCAGAGGCCAGGAATGGCAGTACCGCCACCCGATCGTTGAGATCAGCATTGGCGAAGAAGCGGATCGGCCCGCCCAACACCGCGGTCACCACGCGGCCGTCGTTGCCGCCGACAAAAGCCCCCAGGTCGGCCGCGGCCAGGGTGAAGTCCGGCACGCCGTCGAAAGTCAGGTCGACATCGATGAAAATGATCAGCGCCGACATACTTTCCCAGGGATCCTGGGTGGCCAGTCCAAAATGAACCTGGTCGCCGATGGTGCGGAAGCCAAAGGCATCGATAGCTGTCTGACCGTCACTCAAAGCCTCATCGCCGGTACCAGCCAGGGTGAAGCCCTGGACCACACCAGACGCCATACCGGCGTTGCGGACATTGGCCGCCAGACGGCCACCGGAACGTGCCGTCATGCGCGAGGCCGGATCGACCACGCCCATGTAGGCGACCCGCAGCGTATCAACGCCATCGTCAAAAACGAACCAGCCATCGGCTTCACGCTGGCTGAAGTTGCCCGGGTCAGGTGACATCTGGGCCGGATTCAGGCGCATCTGCACCGGCACTGTGGCCTGGCTATGGGGTCCGACGACGACCGGCGCGTCATCCAGCAATCGCACTTCGACGCCTGTCGGGTTCTGTGCCGGTAGGTGTTCGGCGGTGAAGGTGCGGGTCTCGCCAGACAGATTTTGAATCCGAACCTGACGGGTAACCCCGGCCTGCGCCGATGGATTCAAGCGACCAAAGGAAAGCCCTGCGGGCTTGGCATAGCTCGACAGCTTGGTTGCCCGATCAACCCGGATCACCCCGGTGCCCTGGGCGGTGATCGGGAAGGGCATGCTGGCGCCCGATACACCGTCCTGGTAAGAAGTTTCGGTGGAATTCATGATCATGGCCTTGATCGCAGTGGCGCTCAGGCCCGGATGCAACTCACGCATGATCGCAGCAAGACCTGCGACGTGGGGCGCAGACATGGAAGTGCCGCTGGAGACAAACGCGCCGGTGCCGGTACCAAAGCCGTGGGATGCAATCGACTGACCTGGTGCGGCGACATCGGGTTTGAAAATCGACCCGCCAGCGCCCGGACCCCGTGAGGAAAAGCCGGTGATGGTATCGGCCACATCATCGTTGGGTGCCAGGTCAATGGTGGCATCGACCGTCTCCACCGCCGCAACCGGGTTGATCAACTCGCCATCGGCCTGACTGATCATCACCCCCGGAATGGTGGCATCAGTGACGCCGCCCATCACGATCGGCGCGCCAGCGTTGTTGAAGACGATGACTGCTATCGCTCCGGCCTCCTGAGCATTGACGTGCTTGTCGTTGAATGGGCAAGCACCGCGGACAATCAGCGCGATGTTGCCGGCAATGGCGGCCGGGTTATCCAGTGGGCTGCAGGCCAACAACGGTTCGGCTGGTACGATCTGGCCCGATAGCGGCGCCACGTCGGCAACCCGTACCGGGCTGGTGCCCTCGACCGCTGAATAATCGTCGGCGATCTGCGCCGGCGCCGTCACCTGTATGATCGGGCTCAGACGGTTTCCGGGCACCGATGCCGCCACCGCGATGCTGTCCGGCGCCACGGCCGGCGAGCCCAGAATATACGGCACGTTACCGGCATTACCGGCTGACGAGACCACGATCACGCCGAGCTCGGCGGCAGCCTGGGAGGTGAGCGTGGTCGCCGAGTTCGGATCGCCAAAATTGGAACCCAGGGACATGTTGATGACCTCCACCGCATCATCGATGCTGCCATCCTGGTTCGGATCCAGCGCACGTTCGATGGCCGCCGAGGTCAGAAAAGTCGAACCCGAGGCGCCAAACACCTTGAGCGCATAAAGTAGTGCGTCGGGGGCGACGCCGTAACCGACCTGGTCGGTCGCCCAGCCGGCCGCACTGCCGGCCACGTGGGTGCCGTGGAAGTTCTCATCGACCGGATCGGGATCAGGCATTGGCGTGTTGTTGTTAGGGTCACCGGCGTTGAAGTCGGTGCCAGCGAAATCCCAACCGCCAATGACTTTTTCGTTCGGAAAGAAGGCCGGATCGACCACGGTCGGGTCATTGTCGGCAAAATCCTGCGGGTCGCCGCTGCCGCCCATGCCTTCATGGAAATAATCGATGCCGGTATCGATGATGGCGATGGTCACGCCGCTGCCGGTGGCACCCGGATCGGCCCAGGCTTCCACAGCGCCAATCCACGGCACCGAGTCGACGTTCATCGGCTCATGCAGCTCGACCGCGTGAACCGAAACCACGCCAGGCATCCGCTGAATCTCGCGAATCTGCCTCGGCGTGGCGCGCAACTGCAGGCCATTGGCGGCGGCGCGGAAG
>JBGTEC010000234.1:0-3975 GCA_041747995.1 Wenzhouxiangella sp. | reverse complement strand
CTGTCGGTCATTCTGCAGGTCGCCTCGTTCAAGCTGACGGGCAAGCGAATCTTCCGCATGGCCCCGATTCATCATCACTTTGAACTCAAGGGGTGGCCGGAGCCAAAGGTGATCGTGCGCTTCTGGATCATCGCCGTCATGCTGGTTCTGGCCAGCCTTGCCACCATGAAGATTCGCTGATCCCATGCCCGCAGCCGCCCGCCATTCGAGAAAACAGGCCTATCGCTGGGGTGATGCCCCCCGCGCCGTGGGGCTGGATGCGACCATGGTGATCACCACCGTGACGCTGATTGCGGTGGGTATCATCATGGTGGCGTCCACCTCGATGGCCGTCGCCGAAGGCTATTCGGTATCCGGCTGGCATTACCTGATTCGCCACATGATCTTTCTTGGCATCGGCCTGGCGGCTGCACTGGCTCTGCGCCTGATCGCCACCCAGCACTTCGAGTTCATGTCCAAGCTATGCCTGCCGCTGGCCATGATCGTCCTCCTGCTGCCGTTCGTTCCGGTGCTGGGCCATGAGGTCAACGGGTCGAGCCGCTGGGTCAACCTGGGCATCGTCAGGTTCCAGGTGGTTGAGGCGGCCAAGTTGCTTGCCATCGTTTTCGTCGCCGGCTATCTGGCGCGTCGGCCCGAGCTGCACCGGGGGCGTTTCTTCGACACACTCAAGCCGCTGATCGCTGTCGCCCTGATGGCCGGTATCCTGCTGATGCAGCCCGATATGGGTTCGGCCGTAGTGATGGTGGCCATCGTCGGCGGCATGGTCTGGCTGGCAGGGGCGGCCTGGAAGCACATGTTCGTACTCGGTGCCTGCAGTCTGCCGCTGTTCGGCTTTGCCGCACTCGAGCCCTATCGCCTGCAGCGGGTCATGACCTTCGTCGATCCCTGGGCAGACCCCTTCAATGCCGGTTTTCAATTGACCCAGGCCCTGATCGCCGTGGGTCGTGGTCAGTTGACCGGGGTCGGGCTCGGCGCCAGCGTGCAAAAACTCTATTACCTGCCCGAGGCGCATACCGATTTTGTGTTCGCGGTGCTGGCCGAGGAGTTCGGATTGATCGGAATCCTCCTGGTGCTGGTGCTGTTTTCGCTGCTGGTCGGCCAGATTTTCCGCATCGGCCTGAAGGCTTTGAGGATGGAGAAGCCATTCGCGGCCTATCTGGCCTGGGGTATCGGACTCTGGATCGGCATTCAGGCCCTGGTGAGTATCGGGGTCAATCTGGGCATGTTGCCGACCAAGGGGCTGACTCTGCCGTTGATCTCGGCCGGAGGCTCGAGCCTGATCATGACCCTGATTGCCATTGCTGTTGTCTTGCGTATCGACTGGGAACTCAAGCACGATGAGCTGGAGCGCCCGCGCCGGCGCAAGGAGTGGTCGGTATGACCGGCCCTGCCATCCTGATCATGGCCGGCGGCACGGGTGGCCATATCTTCCCCGGACTGGCTGTGGCCCGCGAACTGCTCGAGCAGGGCGCTCGTGTCAGTTGGCTGGGCACACCGCACGGCCTGGAAAACCGGGTCGTGCCTGCATCCGGAATCGAGCTTGACCAGATCAGCATCGCCGGCTTGCGCGGGCGGGGTCTGGCCGGCTGGCTGGCCGCACCCTGGCGGGTTGCCAGGGCGATGATCCAGGCCCGCCGGATTCTGCGCAAAAGGCAACCCGACTGTGTGCTCAGCATGGGCGGCTATGTGGCCGGCCCCGGTGGCGTGATGGCGCGCCTGATGGGTATTCCGCTGGTGATTCACGAACAGAATGCGATTGCCGGCATGACCAACCGCTGGTTGCGCCCGCTGGCCAGTCGGGTCATGACCGGATTTCCCAATGTATTGAAAAACGGCGAGCACTGCGGTAATCCGGTGCGCGCCGATATCGTCGCTCTGGCCGATCCGGACCAGCGCTATGGCGAACGAACCGGACCTTTGAAGTTGCTGGTGATCGGCGGCAGTCTGGGTGCTGCCGCATTCAGCGAAGTGGTGCCCCGGGCGCTGGCATTGCTGCCCGCCGAGGTGCGCCCAGGCATCACGCACCAAGTCGGTCGACAACTGAAATCAACGGCCGAAAGCTACCGGGCTGCTGGCATCGAAGGCGAGGTGGTGGAGTTTATCGACGATATGGCTGCGGCCTGGTCAACGGCGGATCTGGCGATTTGTCGTGCCGGTGCGCTGACCGTGGCCGAGCTGGCGGCTGCCGGGGTGGCATCACTGCTGGTGCCGTACCCGCACGCGGTCGATGATCATCAAACCGCCAATGCACGCTACCTCACCACGGCCCACGCCGCCTGGCTGGTCCCGGAGCGTGAATGGAGCGCTGAAGCGCTGGCTGCACGCCTGAAAGGCACCACTCGCGAGCAACTGGCCGCCATGGCCGGGCGGGCCCGGGCGCTGGGGCGGAAGCGGGCCGCCGAGCAGGTCGCAGCAGCCTGTCTGGAGGTGTCGTCATGAACAAGAACCTGCGCCCGGCACCGAGCCTCATGCACCGGGTTCGACGCATTCACTTTGTTGGCATTGGTGGTGCCGGCATGAGCGGCATTGCTGAGGTGTTGATCAACCTCGGGTTTGGAGTATCCGGCAGCGATCTGGCCCATTCCGACAGTGTGCGCCGGCTGCGCACGCTGGGCGCCACGGTGGCCATCGGTCATGCCGCCGGGCACATGGCTGGCGCCGATGTGCTCGTCGTGTCCGGCGCGGTGCCGGAGACGAACCCGGAAGTTGTCGCCGCGCGCGAGCAGAGAATTCCAGTGGTGGCGCGAGCGGTCATGCTCGGCGAGTTGATGCGCTTTCGCCAGGGAATCGCTGTGGCCGGAACACATGGAAAGACCACCACGACTTCGCTGGTGGCCAGCATCCTGGCCGAGGCCGGGCTGGATCCAACCTATATCGTCGGTGGGCTGGTCAATTCGATTGGGTCGAATGCCCGCCTGGGCGAGGGGCGTTACCTGGTGGCCGAGGCCGACGAGAGCGACGGCTCCTTCCTCAATCTGCAGCCGGTGATCTCGCTGGTCACCAACATCGACCGCGATCATCTGGATGCCTACCAGGGCAGCTTCGACAATCTGCAGCAGGCCTTCCTGGAATTCCTCCATCACCTGCCTTTCTTTGGTGTGGCTGTGCTGTGTCTTGACGATCCGCACGTGGCCGAATTGGTCCCCAGTGTTGGTCGCAACGTGGTGACTTACGGTTTCAGCGACCAGGCTGATGTCCGCGCCACCGACCTGACCCAGAGCGGTCAGCGCATGGACTTTCTGTTATGGCTGCCCGAGGCGACAGAGGGAATGCCCGTCAGCCTCGTTCACCCAGGTCGTCACAATGTCCAAAACGCGCTCGGGGCTGCGGCCATCGCCTGGGAACTGGGGATCGGATTCAAGGCCATCGCCGAGGGTCTGGCGGCATTTGGCGGCATTGGTCGACGTTTTGCCCGGATCGGCGAACTGGTTCTTGGCGAGCGCCGCGTGCTCGCCTTCGAAGACTACGGCCATCACCCCACCGAGCTCGACGCCGTGCTGCGTGCCGCGCGCGCCGGTTGGCCGGGTCGGCGCCTGGTGTTGGTGTTCCAGCCCCACCGATACACCCGTACCCGCGATCAGTTCGATGCCTTCGCCCGAGTGTTGTCCGAATGTGACGTGCTGATCCTGGCCGACCTGTATGCCGCCGGCGAGACACCGATTTCCGGTATCGATTCCGATGCGCTTGCCCGGGCTGTCGGACAGCGCGGTGAGGCGCCGGTTTACCGGGTCGGTTCGGTCGATGAAGTACCCGACCAGCTCGATGAAGTTGTTGAGGATGGTGATCTGTTGCTGGTGATGGGCGCCGGTGACGTGGGCCGTCTGGGCCAGCTGCTGCGCGAACGCTTTCTGGAGAATGACCATGACCCGGCCTGAGGTGCTGCAAATGGGCCATGTTGCCCTGGTGATCGGCGGCGACAGCGCCGAGCGGGAGGTGTCGCTGCGCGGCGGCAAGGCCATCGCCGGGGCACTGGAG
>JBGTEC010000233.1:0-21527 GCA_041747995.1 Wenzhouxiangella sp. | reverse complement strand
GCGCCGCAAGCGCCGTCCCGAGGGCAGCGGATGGGTTGGCTGCAGCGCGACATCGATCAGGCGTCCACACGGATGGCACGGCACGCGCTCTGCTGACGCAGGCCGGTCCACGCGTGCCACGGGGGGGGCGCAGCGACCCGGGCAGCTTTTTGATGCGGACGAAATGGCCACGAAATCCGGAATTACGGACATAGGCAGCGGACTAGCGGACGTAAGCTTCCCCCTCTCCCGGACACCCCCCGCCAGAAGCGGGGCGTGGGTCAGCCTGCGGCCCTGGGGATCCTGGCGAGCCATGCCGCCAGCAGGCTGCAGCCCAGTGCCAATGTCGCGCCCACCAGTCCGAGGTTGGCCCCCAGCAGGGTGCGTTCGGCATGGCCGTTGCCCAGTGTCATGGCGCCACCGTAGAGGTCCTGCAGCCACCAGGCGCCCAGAAAGCCGCCAAGTATGCAGGTCGCCAGGACTGCCGGAAGCCGTACGTCTGACCGTGCCCAGACCCGCCAGAGACAGAATGCGCCGATCGAACTGTTGGCGATCAGCTGCCACACTTCGTGCAGCCGCGCATGGGGCGGCCACTCGGGATTGAATACGTGGCTGTCGTTGATCTCCAGAAGCGGCACCGAGATTGCGTATATGGCGATCGAAACGCTCGCAACCACCTGTGCTACACGGAAACGTGCACCCTTCATGGCCTGGCTCCCCTCGTTGCGCGGGCCACAGGAACGGAAGCCCCCGGTCGGGCGACCGCGTCCTGGCTAGTGCTGCAGTGCTGACGGCGACAATCGTGCAAACGGCCCAATGCCGAAACGCAACGCGCCTGCCCACTCCGGCCCCTGCCCGCAAAATCCGATTCTAATCGTCCGGCGCGGATCGGATGTGCCCTTCTTCGCCAACCACCGACCCCGGGTCCTGCGAGCGGGCCTTGCTGTTGCTGCACCCGGCGCCTTGGTGCCAGGCGTCGTTTCCCGGCCACGCCACGGTCACACAGTGCGTGAGCCACTCGGAACGGGGAATCCAAGACACAGCAGCCAGCCCATTCGCGGGCCTGGATGGTGGCTATGGGTCCCCCCACAAACCGTACCTAACAAATTGATATTAAAAGCAGAAGTGATATCAGCTGTGAAAGATACTCACATCTCTACTCACAAACATCGCTGGCTAACTTAACGGGTCGCTGCTCTTGCGCTTAATTCGAGGTTACGGTTCTCAATGCTCGCAAAGTATGCACGATCACAATCAGAGCTGTCATCGGCTCTAGCTTATCCCTCAAAAGTTGATGCAGCCCGTCGTCAATTTTGCCGTTACCTCAGTTTGAGAGCCAAGGGCTCTGCGCAAGTGGCTGCTAGCGGCCAAAAATGGACGTCGACGTAAGGTCTAGTTCCCGCAATGATTTTCGCCGCCCATCCTAGTCGGGCTGGATTAGGTTAAAGATGCAGTCCACCCACGGTATCGCAAGATCCCATTGCAGGGGCCAAATGCAGTTTCGTGCCAAGCAAATTTCTCCACCCAAGGAATGGGGAACTTTCGAGGATTTATGCCATGCCCTATTCAAACGGGTATGGCGGGATCCGCTTGCGCAGAAGAATGGGCGGAGGGGACAAGCGCAGTATGGCGTTGATGTCTTCTGCTCCCTGGATAACGACCGCCGGTCCTACTTTGGCGTCCAGTGCAAGGGCAAGGACAGTAACTACGGCAGCAAGGCCGAATGGACCGAAGTGCTGGCGGAAATCACAAAGGCGGAAAAGTTCTCGCCCGCTCTGGAAAAATGGATCTTTGCGACCACAGCCCCTGCAGATGCAAGCCTGCAGCAAGCCGCCCGTGAGCTATCTGTCGAACGCACAGCCAAAGGCCTGTTTAGCATCGATGTGCTGGGCTGGGAAGAAATCCAGGCTCTGATGGCCAGCGAACCAGATGTGATAGCAGAGTTCTATCCCGAACACGGCGACCACCTGCCGCAGGTCATCGAGTCGTTGCGTGCCATACCCGCGCTCGAAGTGAAAATAGAGAACTTGTTAGAGCGGCTCGACGCAACGCTGATCCAGTCACCGAATCCGCACGGTAACGCAGTCTGGGAAACGGTGACGTTCGATGGTGATCGAGGACTGGGGCCGGCTCTCATGGGCTATTCGCTGGGTCCGTCCGATGCCGCTGTGTGTCCGCGCTTACCCGAAGTTGACATCGTCTTGAGGCAGTTGAGGGGCGCTTGCTCTGCACGCCTCATAGGCGAGCCCGGCGCTGGGAAGTCGATCTGCTCCTATCAAGCCGCAAAGGCGTTGGCCGCCGATGGATTCGAGGTCCGACGCTTGCTTGACCCTCAAGCCGACCGGATCACACTGGAAGACATTTCGTCCGGCAAGCGTTGCCTGCATCTCATTGACGATGCCCATCTGCTAAAACCTCGCATCCTAGGGCGATTGGAGGAGCAGGCGAGTGCTGATCGCCTGGTGCTTTCGGTGCTCAACGCCGTCGATGGGGTCAGCCATCGGGGGGCCATCTCTCTTGACGCAAAGCGCGCTGTAAAGTCGATTGCAGCCGCACTACGAGCCGATCTTCCCAAGACATTGGAGGCCGTCCGCCTCGCCGACGACAACGTCGGTGAGCGCATGATGGACGCCGACTTGGGCGATCGCCTGGATCACGCAGAATCCATCGCCGATCGTCCTTGGCAGTTCTGCTTCGTGCTCGGCGGCGGATGGCGCCGATCCAAGCAGGTTGCAGATTCGGCCCGTGCAATTAACGCAGATCTAGTCCTCGCCGCGGTTGCGATGCGACAGCTGGCCTCTCGCGACGCGCGCGCGGTCCCGGCAGAAATCGCGGCAATTTGTGAACGTTCTGATATTAACTCGACAGTGGCGGATCATGGTTTGCAGTGGCTAGGCAAGCAACGGCTGATCATTGACGTGACAGACTGCCGAACCCCGCACCAGCGCTTCGCCTCCGTCGTTCTCAATCGCATCCTGGAAGGACAGGACGAGGGCGGACGCAATAAGATTGCCGCGATGATCGACGGCGTTATAAGCGATCCGCAGTTCCCGTACATCGGCTTGAGGATTCTGGTGCAAGAACTGCGCTTCGGTAGCGGCAGCTACAGTTGGAAGAACCTCCTCCGAAGGGCTGGGGTCGAGGCAGCGGTCGCGCGATGCTGGGAGGCCAAAGGTTCGGATCGTGGGTTCGCAGCCCTCGCCCTTTCAGACCTCTGGTACTTCGCGAAGGGTGGAGCAACCACCGTCGTTAGCCCGCGTGCGGCTACGCTAGCAAGTTGGATTTCCAAGCCCGATGATGGCGCGTTCGGCTTCGGCCATCTTCTGAACAGCCTCGGGCAGGAAGATCGGGATCTTTCCGAAGCAGTTGTGGCGGCTGCCGACCCAATCGCAATCGCGACGGCTTGTTCCAACGCCACTCCAGATAGCGCTTACGGTCTAGCCGATCTATTGCGAAGCGTCGCCCGCACGAATGATGAGGACTTCAACAGCAAGTTCCGCGGTGCTCTTGACCGAGAAAAACTGCTCCAACTCGCCAGGCACGAAGCCTTCCTAGTAGATGCCTACATCTTCTCAAAGTTCTGTGCCTCGGTGCTCTGGTGGGACGAAAACCTTGCGCTGGACATGGCCGAAGCCTTCGTACCGACTGCCCAGCAGGTCCTCGCCAAAGATCCGGTGGAGGGGTTTCACCAGTTGAGTCACGATTTCGCTTCAACCGTTCTTCGTGTGTTCGACGTGTTACATGTGTACGTTGGCAAGTTGAAACCGACCCGCCGACAGTGGGCGATCGCACGGCGCATGTGCGAGAAGATCAGCCCCATGCAGGTCGCGGAACATGTCTCGACGGTGCGCCCCCGGTATTTTCAGTCAGCGGCCTTCTTCCTCCATTTCCTCTATCAGTCGGCACCGCGGAAGTATGACGCGGCTCTGCGTCAGCTGGATTGGAACAGGCTGGACAGCATCATGGGCGATGACTGGGCGGACATGCCTCATGACACAGAGATCCTATTGGGAACGCTCAGTCTGCGGCCGCAGACGCGGCATCTCGTCCAAAAATTTATCGCCGACAGGGCGGATCGGATCGTGCATTTTCCACCGCGTTTGATGCTGATGGCGCCGGAGGTCGGCATCACGCATCTGGCCAGGGGCGGGTCACTGTGCCTCGCCCAATACGATCACATGAGCTGGGACTTTGGAGGTCTGGCTTTGGCTATCGTCGCGAAGTCGCGACCCGAACTGGTCGAACATGCCGTCGCTCCGTTTGTCGACAACATCGCACGCGGACTGACGAGTTACAGTCGCAATTTCACTGGTCCGGCTGAGGGTTTTGTTCGAGTTGTCATCGAGCATGCTCCCATCGCCTGGCGCGGCGTGCTCGCCAAACTTGATCCTGCCGCCGAAGATGATCTGGGTAAATGTCTCGCGGGAGACAAGGACCACCGGCGAACGGCCGCAGCGATCGTCGAGTCTGCATTGCCGTTGAATAGCCCCATTGGCGACATGGCCCGCCGCTTGCGATCGCAGTTTCCAAAGGCTTCTGTCGCAGCTACCGATGCGCCTATTTTCACCCGGAGGCGCAGATGATTGCGCCGCCGACAGAATAGTTATCTGACTAATCTACGGCATGCCCGAAACATGACTGAAGAATCGACTAGAAATCAATCGCCCGAACTGACGGGTGGCGCCGGGTTCACCTACGAGGCCTATGTCGCGGCGCACTATCTGGTCGCACTGCTGGCGGAAGGATCAGCGCCAGGATTGAATCACCGTATCGTCAGGCACGTCGCGTTGCAGCAGAAAAGCGCTGGCGAACCCTTGGATGACGTTATTGTCGACGGGAGCGGCGTGGGCGACCAATCCCGCCTCAGTTTGCAGGTCAAACGTCAGCTCACGATCAGTGGCGCAGCGACGAACACCGACTTCCGGGAGGTCGTCGTCAATTCGTGGGCCACGCTGCAGAAGCCGGACTTCCGCGAGAACGCCGACCGTTATGGCGTCGCTACGGGCACCGTTTCCGCGGACCGCCTTCGCGAACTCCGACGCGTATGCGAACTAGCACGCAACAGCACAGACTCTGCATCCTTCTTCGCCCGAGGAGAGGAACATGGACATGCGGGGAGGGAATTCAACGCGATCATCGACGTTTTCCGCACAATATTGGCCGACAACGGCATCAAGACCTCCAACGACGAACTGTATCGCCTACTAAAGCACTTCGTCGTCATGCAGTTCGATTTCCTTAGCGAGGAAGCGACAGTTGCCTCAGACGCCGTCGAAAAACTGCGTGCATTCCTCCCCACCGAGAGTGAACGCGCCCCTGAGCTTTGGCAGCAACTGGTAGGCATGGCACGCGATGGGGCCGGCAAGGCCGCTGAATACGATCGCATCGCCCTCGTTTCCCGCCTCGGCGCCCAATACCATCTGGCACCGGCGCCTTCGTTGCGCGCGGACCTGGAGATTCTCGAGCGGTTCTCTGCCGACGGCATCGCCAGTGTCCTCACCGACATCGCGGGGTCGCGGATCGATCGTCCTCACCTGCGCGAACAGGTGCGTCTGGCCTCGGAGCAGCAGCGATTCGTGCAGATCCGCGGACTGCCGGGTACGGGCAAGTCCGTGCTGCTGCACGACCTCGCCGTCGAGCACCGAACGACCGGCATTGCACTTTTTCTGAAATCCGATCGCCTCCAGGGCAACAACTGGATCGAGTTCGCCACCGCACTGGGCCTGTCCACCACGGATCCGCGACTGCTTTTGACTGAACTGGCGGCGGGGGGGCGGCCGATCCTGTTTCTGGACGGCATCGACCGGATCAATGGCGCACGTCGCAACATCATCGTCGACCTGCTCAACACGATGTTCGCCGCGCCCGACAGCCCTTGGAGGATAATCGCGACGCTGCGCGACAGCGGAATCGAACCGTTGAGGACTTGGCTTCCGCAGTCGGCGATCGGGCATGGTGTCGGCTCGGTTGAAGTCCTTGCATTCGACGACGCGGAAGCCGAAGCGCTCTCCGCCCAACAGCCGTCGATGCGCCCGCTGCTGCTCGGCAACCCGAAGCTCCAGGCGATCGCCCGCCGGCCGTTCTTCGCCTCGGTCCTAGCGAAGGCCACCCCTAGTGAAGCCAGCGCCGATACATCCGCTCCACAGTCAGAAGCCGACCTGATCAAGCAGTGGTGGAAAGGCGGCGGCTACAGTGCGGACGCGGCGTCGGTGCTGCAGCGGAAGCGGGCGCTGCTCGAAATCGCCAGCAAGTGCGCCAGCCGATCGGGCATGAACGTCCGCCTTTCGAGACTGACGCCGGAGACTGCCGCCAGCCTGCACGAACTAGTCGACGACGAGATCATCCAGGCGGTCGGCGACGATGATCGGTACCGGTTCGCGCACGACATCTATTTCGAGTGGTCGTTCTACCAGTTCCTCCTGGATCGGGAAGACGACTGGATTACCACATTGACCGAGGCAGGCGAGCCTCCAGTCCTCGGTCGCGTCGTGGAACTGCTCGCACAATCGAAGCTGGCCACCGGCGACTGGGCAGCCGGTCTGGCAGCCCTGGAAGCTTCAGCACTAAGGGCGCAGTGGCGGCGCGCCTGGCTGATTGGGCCACTGGCGACCGCGGACTTCGAGGATCACCTAGGCGCATTCGAGTTGGCCGTTTCGACCGATGGATACAAGCGCCTGAACCAGCTGTTGGTGTGGTTTCAGGCCGAACGGACCACGCCGAATGCGTTGGTGCTTCAGAATGAGAGCCTGCCTTACTCCGTTCCGGAACGAATCCAGTATGCCGACAGGTTCGGCTGGCCATCCGATCTACGCGCGTGGCGGCGACTGATCGAGTGGGCGATCGAGCGCGAGGAGGAGCTTCCTGCTGGGGTGATCCCCAACCTGGTTTCCGTATTCGAGGTCTGGCAGAACGCGCTCTCGATGACACCGAACCCGGTGTCGCAGCTCATCATCGACAAGGCGCTGGACTGGCTGATCGACATAGAGAACCGTCATGATGCAAAGGGCTGGCCCCACGATCACGGCCGGTGGCAGGGACTGGACGGGGACACGCTCGACGAGCTTGAATCCTCGCTTCGCGTGCTGGTTCTTACGTCGGCCATCGCCTATCCCTCGCAAGCGGGTCGCTATCTGGGCCACCTGAACGAGTCCGGCCACTATCGTCGAAAGGCATTTTCCGACGTGCTCATCTACTCGACCACGGTGGTGCAAGCGGTCCCGAATGAACTCGTGGGACTCTTTTGCAACGAGATGCTGGCACTGCTTCCCGAAGACCAACTGGCAGAATGGGAGCGGGAACGCGAGGAGCAGATTCGTGTGTTGCAGCGCATCCGTGCATTGCCCGAGAGCGAGCGGCAGGCGTACGAGCGCTTCCCGATATCGCCGATGCTGCCCTCCCGCCTCGGGGACCACGACTGGCACGATCTCGCCATTGAGGAACACCACGGGCATTTCTTCCCTGCATCGCCACTGCGCGAACCGTTCAGATCGTTGTTCGAGCATTCGCCAAGCCATGCGCTCGCCTTAGTGCGTACTGTCGTCAATCACGCCACCACGGCATGGCGGCAACTGCACCAGCATCAGGAGGGCGCTCGCGGGACGCCGCTGCCGCTGGAACTGGAGTTTCCTTGGGGCCGGCGGACGTTCTGGGGCGACCACGGGCAATACCAATGGTTCCGTGGTGGCCAATCCCCATACACGGTGGCTTCGGCGCTGATGGCTCTCGAACGCTGGGCGTTCGGAGAAATCGACAAGGACCGCCCGGTCGACGAGGTCGTGCGGAATGTGGTGGAAGGTCACGATAACTGGGCGGTACTCGGTATCGCCACGGCGCTGTACCTGGAGACCCAACAGGTGTCCGCGCTGAGTGCGGTTCTGATCGGCTCGCAGCGACTTTGGAAGGTCGATTTGACCCGACAACTTCAGGACCAATCCGCTCGAACGAATCTGATGGGGTTTGGAGGCATGATCGGCGAGAAGAAGAAGGTCGACCGGCCGCATTACGACGCGGTCGATGCCGATAACCGCAGGCGGTGCCGCCATTTGAGCCTGCGCGACCTGACGCCGCTGCATCTGTTCGCTGACGACGCCATCCGGACCGCCTTCGTCCAGGCAGTGACCCGCTTTCCCGAGCAACTGCCCTTCAACTACGCTGAAGAGGCCAACGACCCCGAACACGTCGCCGATCTGCGGACCACTGCTGAGATCTGGGCCGAGTGGGCCAAACCCGAGAACTATCAAGTTGGCGCACCCGATCCGGAGACCGCAAAAACCCCGATCAACTTTCACAACCCGCGCGCACAAGCGCCGGACGTCCAGGCGTCGCTGGCGCAATCGAACGCATCCATGCAACCGCACAGCCTGTGGGTCTGGGTGCACAGCTACTTCGAGACCGGGCAGCCTCCGACCGGCTTTACGCTGGACCAGGCCGTCCGTATTGCGCAATCGCTCGACAGTCCGGATTTGTTCAACGCCCAGGCCGGTTCGGATCTGGATCTGGAGGTGACCCGGGGCGCAGTCTGCGGCGCTGCCGCTATCGTCAAATGCTTCATCGAAGAGCCGGATCCGGTACTGCTGACGTGGGCGTCGGACGTGATCTCCCGCGCCAGCCGGATGCCGATGCCGGTCGTCGATACATGGTCGTCGGTGGCGATCACCCCCTGGCACCCCGGCATCTTCGTCGCCCGGGCGTGCGCCGCGGACATTCTTCACGGACGCGACGCGGCAGCGGCAAAGTCGGTCCTCTATGAGCTCTGCGGCCATTCGGTCGATGGCGTGTCACTGGCTGCATTCGAAGCCGCCTTGTCGTGCTGGGGCGACGACAACCGTTTCGCATGGATCGCGCTCGACCTGGCGGTCCGTTTGGCAGAAGGAACGCAACGCAGCGGACAGGTCTCCGAGGCCGAGCGCGCGATCCAACGGGCAGCCGAGATCGACAACCTCGTGAGCAATGCAAAAGCGCGTTATACGGAAGGCACCGCCTACCCGGACATCTCTGCACCCCCGCCACCCTGGGTCAAGACACCCGAGGACAATCCCGACACGCTGCCTCAACGCCGCACGGCGCCCGAAGGCTGGCAGCGGTCGGAACGCTACTGGCGCGCGGAACACTTCGGCAAGGTGTTGGGCGATGTCCCGCTGGAGCAGATGCTCTCGGATCCGCAGCGGCGCGAGCAAAGCCTGCAGTTCCTCGACCAGTTGTTAGATTGGACACTCGAATACATTAATCCGTCCTGGGACGAGAATCCGGACGAGCAGTCGTCGCGAAGCACAGGCCTGGCCACATGGATCGCCGATTACGCGCGCGGGCTTGCCCGCATCGCGCCGGAGATCGATGCGAGCGAGATGAACACCCGTTACCTGCAGCGCATTTTCTCGCTCGGAGACGAGTTGTGCGCGTCCTTCCTTAATCCCTTCGTCTCCCACCTGACTGCACAGGTGATGGATGCACTGGAAGTTTCTGCTGGCGCCATCGATGTCCTGCTGGCGTGCACGGATCGGCTCCTGGCCGACAGCGCGTTCGAGTCGTGGCGCCGCAGCGACTCACTCTACGGTTTCGACCTTCCCTACCTAGTGCGCAATCTGTTTTTTATCGGCATCGAACAGGCCAGCGGCGCTGCACGCTTTGCGAATGGAGACTGGAACGACATCGCCACCATCCTGCCTATCGCCGACAAGCTGGTCCGGACCGCGGGACGGAAGTCGAGCGTGATGGAGCACTACCTAACCATGTGCGAGCGTGCCGCAGGCTGGTACCCCACTGAACGATTCGCCGACCAGATACTGGCAGTGCTGGGAGACGAGGATCCACCAGCGTGGAGAAACACCATGCTGGCTGGCAGGATTGCGGGACTTGTCCAAGCGCATGCCGACAGGAGTGCGCCGCTCGAACAGACGCTTTCACGCAAGCTGCTGCAGATACTGGATCGACTTGTCGACATGGGAGATAGGCGCAGTGCGGCTCTACAACTCAGCGATGCGTTCAAGGACGTGCGCTTCCCACAGACTTGACGGGACCTGCCCTAGACTGGTTTTTCTGCTAACCCAAGTTGTTCTCCACAAGCGAATGTCCGTTTCGGGCCGAAAGCTGCCCAAAAGAATTGTCTGCTCTCAGCACAAGCCCTGTGTGGCACTCTGGGATAGGTAACGATAATGATATTTATCGTTGGTTAGGTCGGACTACCTAAGTCAGGAGCCGTGCAAGTAGATGCATGGATGTCGCAGGGGACCGCAGCCGAATTTGGCTGTCCGGCTGTGAACCAAATCCGTGACCTTGCGAGGCCGCTGGTGGCTATGCCGCCCTCAATGCATGTGGATGTCCGGTTTCGGCCAGCAGCGGACATTCAACTCAATCAATTTCAGTTCATCGAAGCAATTGTTGACCGGAGATGCCGGGAAATACAAATGGGCAATTAGGCGATAGCTGCCGCATTCACCCCAGAACGAAGAACGGATCGTTTGTAGCTTCCTAGCGTCGCGGCATTTTCGATATCAGTTTTGTAGCCACGCATCATTTGCAAGACGTCGTCTGCCAGCACTAAGAAATCCGCAGGAGACAGATCAAGGAATTCTCCGTGGGCCACCTTGTTCCTTCGGTTTACCAAACTCTCATCGATAAGATTGAATCTTGTCTCGTACGTAGAGATGGAAATATCGAGTGACGCGGCGATGTTGGCAAAAACGCTGGAAGTCAGGTTACTCTCAGTATCGATAGCACTGGACATGCTCATCTTAGCTCGCTTGTCGATCTCAGCTAGAACGAAATCCAATGCTTCGATATTGGGCTTCGCCTTGCGACTGCTGCCAAGCAATGCCAATCGCCCCTTGAGACCGAAGACAGCAAAGCAGGTCTTAAGATCACGGTAGACAAGCCCTTGATTCTCAACGAAGTTCAAGTAAGCCTCGGAAGAAGCCTTAATGAAGCCCTCCCAGTGCGCATACACCAAAGCAACCCCTGCGCGAGTAAACGTACGTGAGGATTCAGACTGTCTCTTGGCAACAAGCTTGAAATCGGAGACTTCTTTAATCCGCCACCCCATTTCCTCATCCAATATCTCTTGAAGCTGGGTAAGTGTACGAATCTTCGCCATAGTGGTTACGGGGTCGGATCAAGAAGTTGAGCGGCAATCGGCAGCAATCTTGCAAGTCTTGTGGTTCCACGTACACCAGCGCCGGAATTGGCGGTGAACGCCTCGTTTGACCACAGGTCTCGTGCGGATTCGAGGATGAACTGAGTCCTGTCCGCGGGGGTCATTTGGCCTAAGGCGATAAGGTTCTTGGATGTTCCCGAGGCAATCACCTCAAAGACAGACATCAAAAATTTTCCAGAGAAGGTGTTGCCGTTCCAGCGTTTGAATGCACGTTCCCCGAGTGCCTCATCCAAATACTGGAACGTCGTTCTGAAAACATTGCCTTCAGATTCCCTGTCGAACTCGCCATTGGTGGCCATCTGCATTAGGGCGCTGTCAAGATATTCGTGAACATCTAGGCCGGGCTGATAAGGGATAGAGCGGAAAGAGAGGAACCGAAGCACAAGCTCGACACCAGCCTGCGAGTCAATCGCAGCTTCGGTCTGAGCGGTCGTTCGTTTGAACGCATCGCCGTTGGAGAGTTCTACTAGCCAGCTATAGAAATCAGGATTAATCGAGACGGCAATGCTATTTCTCACCTCCTGCTCGGTAAGCCCAGCACCACCAGTATTCAATCTCTGAAATAGTTCGAATTTTGCCGTCGGATCACTTTCGCTCTTGAGGATCTCAACCCTAACGCGGGCGCGCTTGATCTCGATCTGCAGAACCTGACCGATGCCGTCTCCTGCGCCCTCATGAGATTCGTTCCATCGCTTGTTGTCGAGACTGGGTAAAAACTGAGTTCCGTTCAAAATAAGCGGACCAAGCTCTTGTGCGCGCTCGCCCTTGAGTTCACCGGTAAGCTGGAAAAGGGTCGACAATCGCTGGAGCCCATCGACAAGCTCCCATATCCCACTATCATTCTGAAAGACGAAGATCGGCGGGAATGGAATACCGAGCAAAATAGATTCGATGAATCTAGTCTTGCGCTCGTCTCGCCAGCGGAACAATCGCTGAAACACCGGGTCGATTTTTAGCTCGTCGTTACGGTAGAGATTGATCAGCTCACCGAGCGACATCTCGTAACCATCTGTAACGACTTTCTTTCTAGCAGCCTGGACTTCCTCAAGTAGCGCCATATCTTCCTCGTCAAGTCATCAGCAAGATCATTAGTGTAGCGGAGGAGGGTCTAAGTGGGTTTGCGAAACGCATGGCCAGGCTGCATCCACTCTCTAACTCTCGAAGTGTCCGCTTTGGGTCGTAACCAGACGTTCCACTTCCTTTCGCTGGGCTAAGGAACTTGAGCTGACGACGGCACCAGGTCACTATCACGGTTAGTTTCGGTTTCCAAGTCAGTTCGGGCGAATGGGTTGGGTTAAGACCCCGGTGGCGCCAGCACTACGCATTCGCCCGTGGGGGATGGCAAATATTTGATGAGTTGTGCATAGGCTAATCGCTCCATCAGCGTATTTATTGGCTCGTAAAAGCTCGGAATCAACGCATTTTCTTCATCAGTGAACGCCCAATAGGCGAGCCGGCGCTTCTTGAACCCGGCTTGACGTGCTTCGAGGCGCTTCACGTACTGTGTGATGAACAGTCGATACAGCGGCTTCTCATACGGAAACTTCGTTCGGACCCACGTGGCTACATCCCGCTGGTTGAATCGATAGCCGGCTCGGCGCTGGCCTACAAAGTGGTCGTAGGCCATGAGCTGCCAGAGCCCAGGATCGACGCCAAAAATCCAGGCATCCGGATGCGTACACAGGCATGCCGACTGCACGGGCGGGATGGCATGATCCAGCAGTCCACTCACACGGGCTTCAGCAGTTCTCTGGTACTCCGACAGAACTCTCGCGATCCGGGTGGGCTCTGTCAGCTCTATCAAGAGCACCAAGTCATTTGCGTGTTTGGAACGTTCCAGCTGACGCATGTACGCCCGGCGACCGGCCTTGTCCCTGGCATCGCACCCCTCTTGCTCCCGGTGTTTGCGTACAGCCTGATTCGCTAAATTATCCTGTTCGGCCAACCCGCGGTTGCGCTCAGCGACCTGCTGATCAAGTGCCTCTTTGGAAGCTTGCCAATCTTCGATCGCTTGTGGACAAGAGATCCAGGTGCGATTGGCCAATTCAAAAAGGACTGCCTGCTCGAAGGCGTCAGGGTCATGGGCAACGGATCTGTCCAGTGCGGACAGGTCGATTTCGATCATGCGATGGCCGCGTGCCTGAACCCGCTTAGCTTTCTCACCATCTACCGCATGGGTGACCCGGATTTCGATAAGCAGTTCGCCAGTGTCATCCACGGCGTAGATGTCTGGTTTGTAGGTTCCGAGCCAACACTCCTGCTCGACTTCCAGCAAGCCCGCCCGCTGGGCCGGCACTTCCACTTTGCGTCCCTGATGCAATTGGCCTCGGTCGTCCCAGGCTTGCGGGGGATTTGGCATCTCAAGCAGATCGCCGATCCAAGCTGGTAACAGAAGCTCGCGGCGGTCTTCGATGACCTGTTTGGCCCGCAGGTGGATGCCGGTTTCACAACCTGAGTGGCAGTCGGTTTGGGCCAAATGGGCAAAGTGCGGACGCTTTGCCTGGCTGCTCTGCGCCTTGGCGGCCAAGGGTGTCAGGCAGGCCGGGCAGACACAGTCACAGGATTTGCCACGTGCGACCTCTGCGGGCGCCCAGACACGCCCATCGCGCAGTCCGAACGGGACCCGGAATCCACGGCGAACTGGTCGCGAACCGGCAGGTGGATTGCATAGGGAGAACAGCTCTGGGATGGTATCCATGGTGCTTTCCTCGGAAGACTGGAAAGCAAGACACTGGACGACGAGGCATGGATCGAAACAGCTCAAAACCCGCCGAAACCGGGAATCCGCAGGTTTATGCGCTTGAGGTCACCCGCGGGTGGCTTGAGCAGGTAGGTGGCCGTAGACGCATTCCCAGTGCGCTGGAAGCGCTGCTGGAGGCGACTCAGACCGCCGTGGCGCGGGGTGAGCCGCCACCGGAAAAGGACAGCCTGACGCTCACAGAACTGTGGCGACTGTCCAAAGATGACTTTCGCCAACATGCGGTCACTCCGCTCCGGGGAAGGGAGGTAGAGCGATGGTGGGCGGCCAGAGAGGAGCATCTGCGCCAGGTCTGTGCGGATTGCGAGTGCCAGTGGATGCCACATCTGGTTGTCCGCATTGGCGGAGGGCGCGGCCTGCCATCCCAGTTCACCATTGAACTTCGGCCCTTCGCACTTCCAGAATCAGAACCCGGTGAAGACCTGGTCGATACCGGACCTGGCGTACTGCGCTATCGGATTGATCCGATAAAACCCGCACTTTGGCTACGCTTACTGGTGGGGAGTCGGCCATTTCCGATCAACTCGTGGCGTGGGTATGTCTTGCTTGGCTCGATCGTGCTCAACTTCATAGTGATTGGGGCGATCGTGTACGAGCTCTATGTCTCATGGTCTCATCCGAGAACAATCACAACTGCCGAGTTGGCAACGGTGGCACTGGCTGCTGTCGTCTCCTACGGCCTCTGGGTCCTGACTCGACCGGTGCGACAACTGCATACGCATCGCGTGACCCTCGCTGGCGCATCCTTCATCGCGTTCAGTGAACTCTATGGACAATTGCGCACCATGCGGGAGCCTGGCGGAAAGTTCGCCGGCCGAGTGTTCTCGGTGGTTCGTCATTGGGGCACCTGCCCAATCTGCGCGGCGGACGTGGATGTCGCATCCGGTGGGGCCGCATTCCCAGATCGATTGGTAGGTCGATGTCATGACGCGCCGCTGGAGCACGTCTTCTCGTTCGATCCAGTCCGACTAGTTGGCGAACCCCTTCGTCGTCATTGATGTAGCGTCTGTAAATCTAAGTAGCTACCTATGGTATGTCTGCTTTCGGCCAAAAGCAGTTGTCGAGTTGATTGATCGTGCCGAATAAGCAGGCTCATTTCTCCCATAAGCCCCGCGACATTATTCACAGTAGACTTGCACCAATCGAAGAACGTGGAAGGTCGAAACATAGATGGCAAGTAATGAGACGCTGAGTGCCAGGAACCGTGCGGCCTTGGATGAGTGGTATACCCAGCTCACTGACATAGAAGCCGAGTTGCGTCACTACAGCGACCAGTTCAAGGGCAAAGTTGTGTTCTGCAACTGCGACGATCCGTATGAGTCGAACTTCTTCAAATATTTTGCCATGAACTTCAACCACCTCGGTCTAAAGCGGCTCATCACAACCAGCTACGCGGGATCGCCGATCAGCGGCAAGCAGCTGCCGCTCCTCGAGACTGCTGGACTCCGGAACATCCGTCCACCGCGTGAGCCGTACAAGGTCGTCATCAGCGAGGTGCCAGATTTGAACGACGACGGTGCCATCGATCTGACTGACGTCGAGCACCTGCTACGCAACAACGCCAACGTGATGACGCCGCTGAAGGGCGACGGCGATTTCCGCAGCAAGGAGTGCGTGGCGTTGCTCGACGAGGCCGACATCGTCGTGACCAATCCACCGTTCAGTCTCTTCCGAGAGTACGTAAACCTACTCATCGACCATAGCAAGCAGTTTCTCGTCCTAGGTGATCAAAACGGAACGAAGTACTCAACGATCTTTCCGCACATTGTGGAAAACAGGCTCTGGTTCGGCTACAACAACGGCGGCACCAAGTGGTTCCGGGTTCCCGACGACTACGAGATCAAAACCGAGTCACGCAAAAAGGTCGTCAACGGTGTGAAGTACCAGAGCATGGGCCGGATATATTGGTTCACCAACCTCGAAACATCCAAGCGCCATGAGTCGCTGACTCTGTTCAAGCGATACACCCCGGAGGAGTACCCCACGTACACTAACTACCCAGCTATCGAGGTTTCCAAGGTGGCTGAAATCCCAATGGACTACGACGGGGAGATGGGGGTGCCAATCACGTTCTTGGATAAATACAATCCTGCCCAGTTTCAGATCGTCGGCATCAGCACCCAGCTCGCCGAGCCGATGTCGCTCTATGCCACCAAGGAGGATTACATGACCAAGGAGGGTAAGCTCGTCGGAGGCACTGGCAAACTTTTTCTACCCATCGGCAACGGCAAGCACGAGGGTGTCTACGAACGCATCATCATTAAGCGGATCGGAGGTGCGTCTTGAAGATTGAATTGAAGAAGGTCACGGTCCGCGACGTCGCCGAGAATTACCGTGACAACGCCGAGGAGGGCGTCGTCGGTTACGACGGCAAGCTTAATATCCGACCAAAGTACCAGCGCGAGTTCGTCTACGACGACAAGCAGCGAGACGCCGTCTTAGAAACCATCCGCAAAGGATTTCCGCTCAACGTCATGTATTGGGCCGTCAATGAGGATGGCACGTTCGAGGTCCTCGATGGGCAGCAGCGCACGGTCAGCTTCTGCCAATATGCTGCCGGCAACTTCTCGGTCATCATCGACGGCCATCCGATGGCGATGCACAACCTGAGCCAGCCGAATAAAGATCAGATTCTCAACTACGAACTTATGATCTACGTCTGCGAGGGCGATGATCAAGACAAGCTCGACTGGTTCAAGACGATTAACATCGCCGGTGCCGAGTTGACACCGCAGGAGCTTCGCAACGCGGTCTACACCGGTCCGTGGTTGACCCACGCCAAGTCGATCTTCAGCAAGACCAATGGACCCGCTTATGGGCTATCTAGCAAGTATGTTAAAGGGACCCCGATCCGGCAGGAGCTATTGGAAAAAGCCCTTAAATGGAAATCCGGTAACGACATTGAGCAATACATGTCGGACCACCAGCTCGACAAGAACGCTAACGAGTTGTGGACGTACTTCCAAAACGTCATCTGGTGGGTGCAGCAAACCTTCACAAACTACCGCAAGGAAATAAAAGCCGTCGAGTGGGGGGCACTGTATGACCGCTACAAGGATCAGCAGTTCGACACCCAGGAGTTGGAGCGTCGCACCGCCGAGCTAGTGCAAGACCCCGACGTGACGAAGCGCAGCGGCATCTACACCTATCTGCTTACTGGCGACGAACGATACCTCAGCATCCGCAAGTTTGACGACCGTGAGAAACGTGCGGCCTATGAGCGTCAACAGCACAAGTGCGCCCACGGCACCCGCTGCCGCACTCCAGGCAACGACGACGGCAAGCTTGTTTTCGAGATTGGTGAGATGCATGGCGACCACATTAAACCGTGGTCGAAAGGCGGAAAGACGATCGCTGAGAACTGCCAGATGCTGTGTATTCCATGCAACCGCGAAAAGAGCGATCTATAACCTTGTAACGATCTGTGGGGCGTCCGGAGACGGTGCACGCAGGTGCATGAATGTCGCAAAGCACCGAAGTCGTTGCGGCAGTCTGGTTGCTCACGGGTAGCGGCTCGGCTGGGCAGCATCTCCATGTCTGGTTCCGCGACAGCAATACGCTGACGAGCCTTGGCGAGTGGTTGCGTGAGGCTGCGGCCTAGTCGCTGCTGCGCTCTTCATCCCTTGGGATCAGCCCTGCATCGCGGAGGATGCATTGCAGCCGTGACCACACATGCGCATGGTCGTCCGGACTGGCCGCAGCCTCAATGCCTGCTGCACGGCCCGCGAAAGCATCGATCTGAAACGCCTCCTCGGTCTCGGTCATCATCGACGGCACCCAGACGGCCAACTCGTCCAGTTCGGTGTCAAGTTGCGCACGGGATTTGTAGGCCATCAGCACAACGCCCTGGGCAAGTCCCGCAGGCTGGTGGTGTAGCAAGGCGAGAGGTTGCGCTGGCGCATGCCCCAAGCCGGGTTCCGCTGCCAGCCGCTGGCGCCCATGCCCGCGGTGCCGCGGCCGAAGCGGCGATTGACCTGGTCTAGCGTGTCCATCAAGGCAGCGTTGCCGATGGTTGCCGGTGCGAACAGGTCGCGCTGCAGGTTCTCGGGCCGGGCCAGATCGAGCAGCGCGATCCCTGCGCGCTTGTACCCGTAGCCCTCCTGCAGCATCCCCCGCATCAACCGCCGAATCAGGGTCAGCACGACGCGGGTATCGCTGGTCGATGCCGGCAGGGTGGCCGTGCGGCTTGGATGGTGCTGCCGCATTTCGGGCCGGAACGGGTCGGTATTGACGAACACCCACACCGCGCAGGACACCAACCCGCGCTTGCGCAGCTTCTCGCACGCCCTGAATGCGAAAGTGGCGACCGCCTGAGCCACCGCCTCGTGGGATTCGACCCGTTGACCAAATGACCGGCTCACCATGATCTGCTGGCGGTCGGACTCGACCTCCTCGATGCCCATGCAGGGCAATACGCGCAGCTCCCGCTGGGTACGGGTCAGCACGACCCCGAACCGCTCCAGAATCTGGTCCGTGGGTGCATCCCGCAGCTGTGCTGCGGTCGTGATACCCATGACGGACAGCTTCGCGGCCCACTTGCGACCAACACCCCACAGCTCTTCGGCCGGGAAGTCTCTCAAAGCAGCCGCGCGGGTCGCATCCCCTGATAGGTCGACGACCCCGGCGCCTTTCTTGGCCAGCTTGTTTGCCACCTTGGCCAGCGTCTTGGTTGGCCCGATGCCGATGCAGTTGGGAATACCGGTCCAGCGTTCGATCCGGTGCCGAAGCTCTTGGCAGAACACTTCGCGGTTGCGGATACCCGACAGGTCCAAGAACGATTCATCGATGCTGTAGACCTCAACGCGTGGCACGTGGTCCCGCAGGATCGACACGACGCGGGCGCTCATGTCGCCGTACAAGGTGAAGTTGGCTGACCGCATCAGCAAGCCATGCCGGCGCACCAGGTCTTTCAGCTCGTGGGCAGGCTGGCCCATGCGGACGCCAAGCGCCTTGGCCTCGGCCGACCGGGCAATCGCGCAGCCATCGTTGTTACTCAGGACCACCAGCGGCTTGCCGCGAAGCTCGGTGGCAAATACCCGTTCGCAGCTTGCATAGAAGTTGTTGCCGTCAATCAGCGCGAACACGACCGTTCCCCCGTTTCATGGTGCGAATCACACCCACCACGGCGAACACCTGGACCTCAGTGTCCGGCGTCAACACGATGTTGGGACAGTGGGGGTTCCGCGAGTGCAGCTCGATATGGTCGCTGCAGACCTTGAGCATCTTGCAGGTTGGCTGATTGCCCTCCCAGCAGGCAATTACCAAGTCGCCATCAGCAGGCGAAACGGAACGATCCACGGCCAAGATATCGCCGTCGCAGACTCCGGCCATGACCATCGACCAGCCCTCTGCGCGGTAGTAAAAGGTCGCCGCAGGGTTCCGGACTACCAACTCGTTCAAGTCGATGGCGTCGTCCAGGAAGTCATCAGCCGGCGACGGGAAGCCCAAGCTGGCCCTTGCCCCGCCCATTGGCAGGTGCATGCGGGGGCCGTCCATGGTGGCAGCACCGATGGGGTGGGCAATCGTTGAAGGTTCGATGAGCATGGCGGCCAGCATCCGGGTTGGCGACTCACCCGGTGAGACAGCCACCGGGACGCCAGATTAGATCGGCGGCTCCAGAAGGGTCATTAGTATTTCGCTGAATAGGCGGTCAGGCCGCCATCCGATGCTCGTAATAGGGCCGCGAGCGGTCGTCCAAGACGGCGTATTGCGCCGCCAGGTCCGTCGGGTCTGGGTCAAGCCAGGCATCCAAGTTCTCGGGCTTGATCGGGATGATGCAACGGTCGTGGCCTGCGGCTGCTACCTCGGCTGGTGGCTCATCTGTAATGGCAGCGAAGGACAACAGGTCCGGTCCATCCTTGCCTGTCCAGTGTGACCAGAGACACGCAACTAGCATTTCCTGCTCAGGCTCGGGCTTGAACTGCAGGACGACGTTCTCTTCTTCCTCGCCCGGTCCTAGCTCTCGCCCCTCGGCAGCATTGCGGCTCACGTTCTCGTAGAACGACGTGACGACCATGATGCCGTGTGAGTAACCAAACTGCCCTTTCCAGAAGCCATCCAGGTTGTCGCGTCGGGCATTGTAGGTGCCCGGATATCTGTGGTCATAGCTGGCAGGCTTGCCCTCGGGCCTGCATTGGTAGCGCATGGGCTTTATCACCCGCTTGCCGTCCTCCATCACCATCACCGGAGCGTAGACGCCGGGGAAGATGCGCGAATCCTTAGGCTTCAACTTCGTACGTTTCAGGTCAGCCAGTTTGCCCTTGGCCCACTCGATCTTGTTAGTGGCGATGCGCTGATCTTCCTGCGCCTTCTTGGTCGTTTTGGTCTGCAGGGTACGTTCGGCATCGGCTAGGCGCTTCTTTTGCTTGAATAGGTCCTGTTCCAACTTGGACGCCTGCTGTTCGTTGTACCCGACAATCAAGGCCTTGATTTGGCGCTCCAAGGCTGACTTCGGGTCGGCAAAGGCAGCATCCATTGCCTTCGTCGTCTTGATCTTCTTGTCCCGGCCACGATCCCCGTAGAGGGTCACGAACTCAGCAATGTCGATGATCGCCCCAAACTTCCGGACGTATTCACGGTAGTCGGTCCAGGCTTCGGCTGAAAAGCACATGGGGAGAGCTTACTACTGGCGGCCGACATGGTCAGCTGGTCATTTGTAAGATTTTCCCTATACCGATTGGTAGCCTAGCCCGACTGAATCTGGCCTCCTACATGTCTAACTTACGAATGCTGGCAACGTTCGACACCTGCCCTAATCGCAGCCAGGTCCGGGGGACACAGGTAATCCAGTCGAGTGGGGACAGCAGGGATGCTGTTCTGCTGGCAACTGATTTAGCCAATCTCCCGTGATCGAACGTGCATGATATGGCCTTAACTTTAGGGATCTGGTTATGCCAACCTCCCAAACCCTAGACCGAAGGTTGCAAATAACTTCCCAATCAAGATGTTGGTATGCAAGTAATTTCCTCAATGTCGCAGGAGACCGCAGTCTGATGCGTCAAGCTGCGCTAAATCGACGCCCATGAGTGGCGCGCTAGTTGCTGAGAATCAATAGCCGCTACAAGGTTGTAAAAGTAATTTCTCACTCTCAAAAAGCGGCGGCTTGCAGTTGCTGGAAAACGCTCGCTACTGCTTGTCCCAAGATGCGAGTTCCGTCATCGAAAGTGACAATAAACGTGACCTGAGTTTTTCTGCCACCGCCTAACAATCCTGCAAGCAGTCCAACGGGACCGAGGGCAAGGGCACCAACTGCCCCCCACCCAAGAGTGCCTCCCAGTTTTTTTACTGATTCCTCAGTGGCCACTGATACAGACGAGATATGGCGGAACGAAATCTCTCCATTCCGCCAAGGAAGCTGGATAGCATTACTGCTCGAAATGTATCCTGCCCCTGTTCCATAGTCACCCGCTAGGAACACGATTTTCCCACTGTTCGAAGCTAGAAACGGCACGCTTTCAACAATGGATGTTGCAGGAGTGCTACCAGTCATAGGCGTCACGGCGGGTCTGTAAATTGAACTGTGTATCTGCCCTTTGAGACGATGCGGCCCTGGCCGCGAGGAGCAGGACATTGGACTTGAACAAGGCGATGCTGGACGAGCTGACGGCGGACTGCAAGACCCCGCAGGATGTGGAGAAGCTG
>JBGTEC010000232.1:0-5980 GCA_041747995.1 Wenzhouxiangella sp. | reverse complement strand
GGTGGCTTTTTTGTTTTTTGGCGCGCCCAACATATGGATTTGAACCAGATCCGTTCCACTTGCGAAATTCTCGGTCCCGGTTCTGGGATGGAAAACCGCACCTGGTTTTTTCTTCAAAGACCCAACGCATTGATTAAAAAGCCCTCTCTGTCTGGCATAGATTGTGCATCATGTAGGGCCATGGATATCCAAAGACCCGACCTGAAACGCAAGCGCTTGATTCGCTACCTGCTCTATGCCACAGCGACGATCACGACTGTCGCTGTGGCAGTTGTAGCGATCAACTCACTGGACACGGCCGCACCGCGCGTCGAGCGCGCATCAGTGTGGACCGGAACGGTCGAGCAAGGGGAGTTCGTGCGCGAAGTCCGCGGGCCGGGCAACCTTGTGCCGCGAGAGATCCGCTGGATTCCGGCCGCCAGCCCCGGGCGTGTCGAGCGTATCGAGGTGCGGCCCGGTGCCCATGTCGACAGTGATTCCGTTCTTGCCGTGCTGTCCAACCCGGATCTCGAAGGGCAAGTCGAGGATGCCCGTTGGGCGATCGCCACTGCTCAAGCGCAATTTGATTCGTTGACCGCCGATCTTGATCGCCAGTTGCTGGAAGCCCAGGCTGGATTGATGAGCCTCGAAGCCGATCTGGAAAGTGCAAGGCTGCAGGCTGACGCCGAGGCCCAGCTGGCCGAACGCGGCATTGTCTCGACCATCCAGGCCGCACAGTCGGCCCTTCGAGTCACTCAGCTTGAGCGGCGTCTGGTGTTCGAGCAACAGCGACTCGATCGCCTGGAATCGGTCAACCGCTCACGTTTGGAATCCGAGCAGGCGCTGGTCGAGCAGGCACGGCGTCAATGGCTGCGATTGCAGCGCCAGGACGACAACCTGACGGTTCGGGCCGGGATGGTTGGTGTGGTTCAGGAAATCTCCATTCAGGAGGGCCAACAACTGGACGCCGGTGTCAATGTCGCCCGCATTGCCCGGCCGGATGAACTGATGGCCGAGTTGCGCATCCCCGAAACTCGGGCCCGTGAAGTGCTGCTGGGCCAGATCGTGCGTGTCGATACCCGCAGTGGAATCATTGATGGAACGGTCATGCGTATCGATCCGGCTGTGCGCGAGGGCGCTGTGGTGGTGGATGTCGAACTCAACGGGCGACTGCCACCCGGCGCGCGACCGGACCTGTCAGTGGATGGCCTGATTGAATTGGAGCGCATCGAACAAGCTTTCCACATGGCTCGCCCGTCCCACGGTCAGCCTGAGTCCACCACCCGCCTGTTTCGCATCGATCCGGACGGCTACGCGCGCCAGGTACCGGTCATCCTGGGCCGGGCCTCGGTCAATCGCATCGAGATTCGCGACGGCCTGCGCCCGGGCGAGGAGGTCATCCTGTCCGACACCTCCCGATTCGACCAGCATGAAAGAATCCGACTGACTGACTGACAACGAGAAATTACTTATGAACGAATCCCCCCTGATCGACATTCGTGATATTCGCAAGGTGTTCTACACCGACGAACTGGAAACACATGCCCTGGCTGGTGTCGACCTGCAGATCGAGCGCGGCGAATATGTGTCCATTTCCGGGCCTTCAGGCTGCGGAAAATCAACACTGCTTTCCCTGGCCGGCCTGCTCGATATACCCACCGACGGCAGCTATACGCTCAACGACACGCCGGTGGCTGATCTGAGTGCGGCCGACCGGGCCCGGGTGCGCAATCGCGAGATCGGCTTTATCTTCCAGGCCTTCAACCTGATCGGCGATCTAAAGGTGATCGAAAATGTCGAATTGCCTTTGACGTATCGCCCGGGGGTGGCTCGAAGCGAACGCCGCGAACGGGCCCGGGCCGCGCTGGAGCGGGTCGGCATGGCCCATCGGCTCAATCATTATCCCTCGCAACTGTCCGGCGGCCAGCAGCAGCGCGTGGCCGTGGCCCGTGCACTGGTCGGCGAGCCGTCCATCCTGCTGGCCGACGAGCCGACCGGCAACCTGGACTCGAAAAACGGCGAACAGGTCATGTTGCTGCTCAACGAACTGCATCAATCCGGCGCGACCATTCTGATGGTCACTCACGATGACCGTTACGCCGCCTTCGCCCGCCGCCAGGTGTTCATGTTCGACGGCCAGATCGTCGATGAGGACAAGCTAGAGAAACTGCGCGAGGAAGAAGACCGCCGGGTGCGAGAGCTGGCTGGGCAAGGCGCGAATTCGCTTGATCCCGAAGTGACCCCATGATCAGTCTGCTTGAGCTCTTGCGTGCCTCCCTGGCCAGCCTGGCCCGTGCGCCGGGCTTCAGCCTGGCGGTGATCCTGACGCTGGGGCTCGGCATCGGTGCCAGCGCCGGCATCTACTCGGTATTTCATCACCTGCTGCTCAAACCCCTGCCGGTGCATCAGCCCGAATCACTCGTCAACCTTAGCGCTCCCGGCCCGCGCCAAGGCTCGCAGTCCTGCGGCCTGTCCGGGCCGTGCAACTCGGTCTTCAGTCACCCACTGTTTCGTGACCTGGAACGCGAGCAGGACGTTTTCGCCGGGCTGGCCGCCCACGTCGAGTTCGGGGCCAATATTGCCTACGCCGACCGCACCGCCAGTGCCGAAGGACTGCTCGTTTCCGGGCAGTACTTTGAAACCCTGCAACTTGCACCCGCGCTGGGACGTCTGATCGGTCCGGCCGACGACGCCGAAATCGGTCGGGCGCGGGTGGCCGTGCTGTCCCATACCTACTGGCAACGCGAACTGGGTGGAAATCCGGACGTGATCGGCCAGCCCATTCACATCAATGGCCAGGTGCTCGACATTGTCGGTATCACCCCGGCCGGATTCAGCGGTACCACCCTGGGCCGCGAGGTCGATGTCTTCGTCCCGCTGTCGCTACGCTGGTTGCTGATCCCGATCCTCTCGGTCGACCCGGAAAATCGCCTGCACCATTTCCTGTACCTGTTTGCCAGGCTGCAGCCGGGTCTGAACAAAGACCAGGCCCGCCAGGGCATCAACCAGCCGTATCGATCGATCCTGCGCGAGATCGAGGCCCCGCTGCAAGCCCGTTTGAGCGAAACCGAGCGTGCCCTGTTCGGCGAGCGCGAGATCGTCCTGCAGTCGGGTGCGCGCGGTCAGAGCGAAGTGTCCCTGATGAGCCGCATGCCGATGAGCATTGTCCTGGGCGCCACACTGGTGCTGTTGCTTATTGCTTGTGTCAATGTCGCCAATCTGATGCTGGCCCGGATCATGAGCCGCTCCGGCGAGATTGCCGTGCGTGCTGCCCTGGGCGCAAGGCGCGCCCAGGGCATTGCCCGGCTACTGACCGAATCACTGCTGCTGGCCGGAGCCGGTGGGCTGTTCGGCCTGGCCCTGGCGGCCGGCTTTGTTGAACTTTTGGGGTTTTTGCTTGAGACCAGCATCGTCTCCGGTATCAAACCCGACATGCACACCGGCGTTGTCGGCTTTGCCGCCCTGCTCAGCCTGGCTTGCGCGGTCGTGTGCGGCGTTTATCCGGCCTGGAGTGCCAGCCGGATACCCCCGGCTGCCGCCATGAACGATGCCTCGGGGCGAGCCGGCGGTGGTCCACGGTCTGGTCGATTCCGCAACGCCCTCGTCACTGCCCAGATCGGCCTTTCGCTTGCCCTGCTGATGACCGCCGGCTTGTTCGCCCACAGCCTTTGGAACCTCAGTCGCGCCGAATCCGGCGTCCAGACCGAGGCCGTGTTGACCTTCGCTGTCTCGCCCGGCCGCAACGGTTATTCGCCGGAGGCTGCCGCGGCCCTGTTCGACAACCTGGAAAAACGTCTGGCCGAACTGCCAACTGTCGAAACCGCCAGCGCAGCCGTCAGCCCACTTTTGACCGGATTCAGCTGGTGGACCAATATCCGGGTTGGCGGCGATGAGCCTGGCTCGGCACTGGAACGCAATGTGCAGTTCAATAGCGTCGGCGAGGAATTTTTCAGAACCCTAGGCATCCCGATCCGCACGGGGCGTAGCTTTACGGCCCAGGACAGGGCGGAATCAACCCGCGTTGCCGTGGTCAATGAGGCCTTCGTGCGCCAGCTTGAACTCACTGGCGATGTGCTGGGGCGACGACTGGGTCACGATGGCCGGCGTGATTGGGAACTGGATACCGAAATAGTCGGAATCGTTGGCGATTCCCGCGCCCGGAGCATGAAGGATGAATTTGAACCTCAGATTTTCATTCCCTATACCCAGGCTGGCCAACCCAACCGAATGCATTTTTACCTGCGAACGGCCATCAACCCCGACGAACTCCGGCCGGCCGTGCGGGCCGCGGTTGCCGAACTCGACCCCCACCTGCCGGTCGAGGGCCTGGATAGCTTGAACGGCGTGATTCAGTCCACGCTGGTGCTGGACCGTTCGGTCGGGACCCTGGCCGGACTGGTCGCTGCCATGGCCCTGGTTCTGGTGGCCGTGGGTCTGTATGCGGTGCTCAGTTACAGCATTGCCCAGCGTACCCGGGAAATCGGACTGCGCTCGGCCCTTGGTGCTGACCCCGGGCGACTCAGGTGCATGGTCGCCGGCCAGGTGATACGCATGACGGCAATCGGTGCGACCTTCGGGCTGATCGCGGCCTGGGCGCTGGGGCGGGCGATGGGCGCACTGCTGTTTGAGCTTAAAGGCCTGGACTGGGCAACCGCTGCCGGTAGCCTCGCGCTGGTCACGATCATTGTCCTGGCAACGGCCTGGCTGCCGACCCGCCGCGCCGCCTCGATTCAACCCATGGAGGCCCTGCGCCATGATTGATTCTCTCATTGCTTCCCTGCGTCAAACCCTGGGCCGGATGTTCGGCCAACGGGGTTTTGCCGTCGCCGTGGTGCTCACCCTGGCCCTGGGCGTGGGTGCGACCAGCGCGATTTTCAGTGTGGTCAACGGCGTCATCCTCAAGCCACTGCCCTATCCCGAGCCCGAGCAGGTGGTCCGCCTGGGCTGGCAATGGAGTGCCGGCGGCGGGCTGTCGGCCCTGTCGGGCATCAAATTCGAGCATGCCCGTGAACAGTCCCAGTCGCTCTCGGCCCTGGCCGTCGGCTATCGTCAGTCCACCCACCTGGAAGGCGGCGACGGCCGTACCCTGGCGGGGCGTGGCCAGCGGGTATCCAGCGACTGGCTCGACGTTCTGGGCTATTCGCCGACCCTTGGCCGCGACTTCGACCCCGCCATGGACCGTCCCGGCGGCGATCGGGTGGTGGCGATCAGTCAGCGCCTCTGGGCTGAGTTGTTCGCCGCCGACCATGCCGTGATCGGTCAGGAGCTGTGGCTGGACGGTGAGGCCCACCGCGTGATCGCAGTGTTGCCGTCCGATTACCAGTTGGTGGACGCACCAGATTGGACCGACTTTCTGGTGCCGATGCAGTTGCAGGCCGACCCAAGGGATGCCAGTCACAATTTCCTGGCCGTCGGCCGTCTGGCCGGGGGCGTGGGGTTGGAACAGGCGCGCGCGGAACTGGACGCGCTTGCGACAAGCCTCGCCCAGCGCTACCCGGAAGCTGCGCAGCGCGGTGACCTGGAAGGCGGCTACCGGCTCGCCGACTACCGCGAGGTGCTGATCGGCAGTCGCTTGAGCCGCAACCTCTGGCTGCTGATGGGCGCAGTAGGGTTCGTGCTCCTGATCGTTACCAGTAATATCGCCAGCCTGTTTCTTTCGCGCATGGCCCGGCGGCGGCCAGAAATTGCCTTGAGAAGCGCGCTGGGCGCTGGCCGGGGCCGGCTGCTGATCCAGTTGCTCAACGAAAGCGCCGTGCTCGGGCTCATTGGGGGTGTGCTGGGCCTGATCCTGGGCATTTGGCTGGTCGGCGCACTGGTTGCCGTCGGGCCCGATTTGCCCCGGGCCGAAGCCATCGGGCTGGATTGGCGGGTGCTGGCCTTTGGCCTGGGCATTGGCGTGGCCAGTGCTCTGGCGGCCAATCTGGGTGCGGCCTGGGCGGCAGCACGCACCCCGCCGTTTGCCAGCCTGCGCGAAGCTGGCCATTCCGGCAGCAGCCCGACG
>JBGTEC010000231.1:0-3390 GCA_041747995.1 Wenzhouxiangella sp. | reverse complement strand
CGATAAGAGCCTGGCGGAACTGCTGGTCGAGGAACTCGAATCCGAGGGCCATCATGCTCGTAGCTGGCCCAGTGCCGAGCAGGCGCTGGCCGCGATGGACGAATTTGAACCCGACGTGGTCGTGAGCGACCTTAAATTGCCTGGAGTCGATGGCCTCGCCTTGCTTGAGCAGGTTCGTGCGCGCCATGCGCCACCGTCGGTTCTGATGATCAGCGCTTTCGGTACCGTCGACCGCGCCGTGGCCGCGCTGAAGGCCGGCGCCGATAACTTTCTGACCAAGCCGCTCGACATGGACCACTTCACCCTGAGCGTGGAGCGCTTGCTGGCCAATCGCCAGTTGCAGAACCAGGTCAAGCGATTCAAACAGGTGCTCGACCGGGATGCCTTCCATGAAATCGAAGGCAGCAGCCGTCCAATGCGGGTGCTTTTTGACCGCATTGGCCAGATTGGCCGCGCCGACGGGCCGGTTCTGGTATCGGGGGAATCAGGCACTGGCAAAGACCTCGTTGCCCGGGCCATCCATGCCGAGAGCGCTCGCGCTGAAAAGCCTTTTCTGGCGGTTAATTGTGCCGGCGTGCCCACCGACCTTCTGGAAAGCGAGTTCTTCGGTCATGCCGAAGGCGCCTTTTCGGGGGCTGATCGCGCCCGTCCGGGTCTGTTTCAGGAAGCCAGTGGCGGCACCCTGTTCCTGGACGAGATCGGTGAAATGCCAACCACACTTCAGGCCAAGCTGCTGCGGGCCTTGCAGGATGGGCAGATTCGCCCGGTCGGCGCTGACCGGGAGCATAGCGTTGACGTGCGCGTAGTAGCTGCCACCAATGTCGATCTGATGAAAAAGGTCGAATCGGGGCAATTCCGCACTGACCTGTATTACAGGCTGGAAGCCTTTTTGCTGGAGGTGCCCCCCTTGCGTCAGAGAGGCGAAGACCTGGATTTGCTGGCGATGAGCTTTCTGGCCCGGTTCGCTGCTGCCCGCAGCCGACCGGCACGCCGCCTGAGTGACCAGGCCCAGGCAGCAATGCACGCCTATCCCTGGCCGGGCAACGTGCGCGAACTTAAAAACGCGATGGAACGCGCCGTGACGTTCTGCGAAGGCGAAGAAATCGGCCGGGAGCATTTGCCGGAGCGGGTCAGGGCGGGCGGGCGCCGTCCGGAGGCAGCGGCGGCGATTCCCGAGCAGTTGCTGGAAGGCGACATGCTTCCCAGTCTGGAAGAAATCAGAAGCCGCTACGTGCGGTATGTCCTTGAACGCGTCGAGGGCAACAAGCGCCGTGCCGCCGCGTTGCTGGGCGTCGGCCGTCGAACTTTGTATCGCTGGCTCGATGAGGCTTGAACGACTGTGGCAGAGAAACAGTTCAGGGGCTGTTCACCAGCCATCTGTGAGAGTAAACGCAATAATGCAAACCCATAGCTATGGAGACTCAACAATCATGAAGAAGTCGACAACGCAAAAATACCTGCTGACCGCCATTGTCAGCGTTGGTCTGATGACGGCCTGCACCACCGATCCATTTACCGGCGAGGAACGGCCGTCGCGCACCGGGCAGGGCGCAGCCATCGGGGCGGGAATTGGCGCGGTGATCGGTGCGGTATCCGGGGGTGACCGGCTCAAGCGCGCCGCGATTGGCGCTGGTGTTGGTGCCTTGAGTGGCGCCGCCGTGGGCCATTACATGGACCGTCAGGAAGAGGAATTGCGGCGCCAGCTGCGTGGCTCCGGTGTGAGCGTGACCCGCCGAGGCGACGATATCATTCTGAACATGCCCGGCAATGTCACCTTCGATTTCGACAGCGCGGCCCTGCGTCCGAACTTCACCAACGTGCTCGATTCGGTCGTGCTGGTTCTCGACGAGTACGACCAGACGGTACTGGTGATCGACGGCCACACGGACTCAACCGGGCCGCGAAGCTACAACCTTGAGCTATCCAAGCGAAGGGCCGATGCCGTTGGCGGCTATCTGGTCAATAACGGGGTCAAACCTGTTCGGATCGCTACCTACGGTTACGGTCCGGAATACCCTGTCGCAACCAACGACACCGATGCAGGCCGACAGGCCAACCGCCGCGTCGAGTTGACTTTGATGCCAGTCACCTAATACGACACGTTTATAACCGTGGCCACCGGCCACGGTTATTGGCTGGAATTATCGACTTGACTTTATCGACTTGACTTCGGGCCTCGGCGAGCCTGCTGCCTGACTTCGCGCAGCTCCAGTTGGGTGCTTCGGGCTGGCAGGCCGACATCCTCGCGCAAAATTCGATGATCTTTCGGGGTCAACTCCTCATGACGACCGGTGCGCACCTTCGCAGGCAGAAAGACCGGGCCGAAACGAACCCGTTTGAGACGTGCCACCTGCGCGCCAACCGCTTCCCACAAGCGCCTTACCTCGCGGTTGCGGCCTTCCAGGATCGTTACCGTGTACCAGGCGTGCCCGGCAGTCACCTCGCCGGCCACAAGGTCGGAGAAATTGGCCATGCCGTCTTCGAGCTTGACGCCTCGCAGCAATTTCTGAATCTGTTCATCGCTGACTTCGCCACGAATACGGCACAGGTATTCCCGATCCACCTGGCTGGATGGGTGCATCATCTGGTTGGCCAGTTCGCCATCAGTGGTCAGCAGCAGCAGGCCGGCGGTATTGAGGTCAAGCCGGCCGATCGCGATCCAGCGGCTGTCTTTCAGCGGTGGCAGGCGGTCGAATACCGTGCGCCGGCCTTCCGGGTCGCTGCGCGTAGTGACTTCACCTTCAGGCTTGTGGTAAATAATGGTTCGATGCTCGGGCTGAGATGCTTCAGCCTTGAAGGTGCGGCCTTCAAAATCGACCCGATCACCCATCTTGACGGTGGCGCCCAAAGTCGCCGTCTCGAAGTTGATTTGAATGTGCCCGGCCTCGATGCGTTTTTCCAGCCCGCGGCGAGAGCCAAGTCCCGCTGCGGCCAGCACTTTCTGCAGGCGCTCGGCGCCTTCGAAGGTGACCTCAGTGGCGGCTGGAGTCTTCCTCCTCGTCGCTAAGTGCTGACTCGTCGACTCGCTCTCGGTCATCGAGCCGGTCATCGAGCCGGTCATCAAGCCGGTCGTCGAGACCCTCGTCCCACTCATCCGTCGTCTCGTCTCCGGATTCGCTGACCGCCGCGGTTTCCTCGGCTGCTTTTCGGTCGGGGTCTTGCTGCTGATCTTTTTCCGCGTCGTCTTGTGCTTCGTGGTGTGCTTCGTGGTGTGCTTCGTCGTGTGCTTCGGCGCGGTCTTCTTGCTGCTCTTGCTGTTCATCAGATTCATCCTTGGATGATTCGTCCCCGGAGTCGAGACCAACACGGTCAGTCGGAGTCAGCGGGTGATGCAACTCCAGTTCCGGCTCGAGGTTGTCGAAATCCTTGATCTCGGCCAGGGTCGGCAGT
>JBGTEC010000230.1:0-6132 GCA_041747995.1 Wenzhouxiangella sp. | reverse complement strand
TCGGGCACAAGTCATGAGCTTGCTCAAGCCGGTGCTTGGCGATACTCCTTCGCTGATGGTGCTCAGCGAGTCCGGTCTGGTCGCCCTGGTGCCGGGAAATGAGAAGCAGAGCCTGGGCGAGATCGGTGATGAAGTTTTCCGACGACTGGTCAGCCATGAATTTTCCCTGCAGAAGGACTCGATTGCATTGACCGTCAGCCTGTCTTTCTGTCCGTTTGATTTTCGTTTCGCCGATGCCGCCCAGATGTTGGTCGAGGCTGTCAGGCAAGCCGAGATCCTGCGCGAGAAAGGCGGCAACGGCAAAGTTGAAGTCTGGGCCAGGATCAGCGCTTCCCAGGCTTCAAGTGATGACCAGCAAATGCTGCGGCTGCTGATGCAGGCGTTGCGCAGCGGATCAGTGCGGGTGGTGTATCAGCCCTTGCTGCCGACTCGGAGCGATTCCATGCGCAGCTTCCAGATGCTGCCGCGGCTCCAGACTCATGACGGCGAACTCCTTGCCGCCTCGGCCTGGCTGCCGGTGGCGCGGGTAGCCAATTTGGTGGGAGCACTGGATAGGTGGATGCTTACCCAGGCCATTCATCTGGTTGACAAGCGATTCCGCAACCAGCAGTTGCGTCTGTTCATCAGCCAGTCCGGGGAACGGCTGGCGAGCAGGGAGGCGCGACAGAGGCTCGTTCGGCAACTGAAATCGGCTTCCGACCTGGGTGGCAGGCTGGTCCTTGACTTCAAGCTGACCGATGCCATGGCGCACCTGAAGGGGACCGAAGACATCATCCGACTGAGCAAGCGCCTTGGCTTTGGTCTCTGCCTGTCGATGGTCGATGATCACAGCAACTGGGATCTGCTCACCGGGCGACTGTGTTGTGATTATCTCCGCATGGCACCGAACCTGGTCCGTCATCTCGTCTCACGTGACCAGTTGGAGACTGACCTCGGGCGTATGACAGCCCCGGCCCGAAAGCTTGGGTCACGGGTCATCATGCCCATGATCGAAGATGCAGAGACCGCAGCCTACCTGTGGCGCAGCGACGTGGACTATCTCCAGGGCAACATGATTCAGGCCGCCGAAGAAACCCTGCGCTTCGGCGACTGATGCCGACGGTACGGGATCATTTCAAGCTGGTCTGCAACTTTGCCAGCGCCTGGGCGCCCGGGTTGAGTTCAGCGAAGCTGTGCTCGGTCAAAGACTTGCTTGCGGTGCCGGATAAGGCGTGAAATTCGGGCAGATCGGCATCGATATAAAGTAGCCCGGTGACGATCTGTTGACGGGCGCGATGTTGCTCCAGGTATTGCAGCGCCCGGGCTCGGTCATGCGGATCGTAGCTGCTGTCGAGCTTCTTGAGCTTGATAACCGAACCGTCGTGCAGGCGGATCGGTACACTGTCGCCTTCATCGTAGGCGGTTTCGATCGCTTTGGCGGGCGGCACGAAGTCGGTGGCCGTGGCGACTTCCCGGTGAGCGCGGGTCCAGGCATAGCTCTTGGTCGACCCATCGTGGTCGTTGAAGGTAACGCAGGGGGAAACGATATCGATCACCGCGCAACCCGGGTGGGCGAGTCCTGCCTTGATCAGCGGCACCAGTTGCTGCTTGTCACCGGAAAAACTGCGGGCGGCGAAGCTGCCGCCCAGCGTGATGGCGGTGGCGATCGGGTCGATCGCCTGGGCCTTGTTGGCCTCTCCCTTCTTGGCCGTGCTGCCGGGATCGGCGGAGGCGGAAAACTGGCCCTTGGTCAAGCCGTAGACCCCGTTGTTTTCGATCAGGTAGAGCACGTTGAGGTTGCGTCGCACGGCATGGGCGAACTGCCCGAAGCCAATCGACAGCGAATCACCGTCACCCGAAATCCCCACGGCGATCAGGTTGCGATTGGCCGCGAGCGCGCCAGTCGCCACCGACGGCATGCGGCCATGGACCGAATTGAAGCCATGGGCGCCATTGAGGAAATAAGCCGGTGTCTTGGACGAACATCCAATACCGGAAAGCTTGATCACCTGTTCGGGACGAATGGCCAGTTCCCAGAAGGCCTGAACAATGGCGGCCGTCACCGAATCGTGACCACAGCCGGCGCACAGCGTTGACAGTCCGCCTTCGTAGTCGCGAATGCTCAGGCCCAACTCATTGAGACGCTGACCCGACCACTTGACTTTCGGTTTGGCGATAAAGGTCATGCCACGGCCTCCTTGCGAATATGCTGCGCCACGCAACGGGTGACGACGTCGGATGGGATCGGCATGCCGTTGTAGTGACGGACCGAGACCAGCTTGTCGCGATCAACTTCGGTTTCAAGCAACAGCAGCGAGCGCATCTGTCCGTCGCGATTCTGCTCGACGACGAACACGGTGTCGTGCCGGTCGAGGAAGGCCTGGACCTCGTCGCCGAAGGGAAAGGCGCGCAGGCGCAGGTAATTGGCATAGATGCCATTGTCGGCCAGCCGGTCCAGGGACTCGACGATGGCGCCGTGGGATGAGCCGTAGGCGATGATGCCGACCTTGGTGTGGTGACCGGATTCGGTCACCTGAGCGGCCGGCATCAGCGTGCGGGCCGTTTCCCATTTGACCAACAGGCGGTCGACCACTTCCTGGTACTCGGACCCATCTTCGGTGTAGCCGCCATACTGGTTGTGGCCGGAACCTCGAACGAAGTAGGCGCCGCGGGGATGGGAGCCGGGCAGGGTGCGGGCGGCGATGCCGTCGCCGTCGACATCCAGAAACCGGAAGTACTTTTCCATGTTCTGAAGCTGCTCGGCATCGAGGACCTTGCCGCGGTCGGGCTGATACTTGTCGTCCCAGGTCAGCTCCGGCACCATCCAGTCGTTCATGCCGATGTCGAGATCGGACAGCACGAAGACCGGCGTCTGCAGGCGCTCGGCCAGGTCGAAGGCCTGGACCGACAACTTGAAACACTCGCCCGGATCGGCCGGCAACAACACCGGGTGGCGGGTATCGCCGTGGGAGGCATAGGCTGCGGCCATGATGTCGCACTGCTGGGTGCGGGTCGGCATGCCGGTCGACGGGCCGACGCGCTGAATATCGAAGAACACGGCCGGGATCTCGGTGTAGTAGGCGAAACCGATGAACTCGCCCATCAAGGAAATGCCCGGTCCCGAGGTCGGGGTGAACGCGCGCGCCCCGGCCCAGCCGGCACCAATCACCATGCCGGCCGCGGCCAGTTCGTCTTCGGCCTGGACGATGCAGTACCGGTTCTCGCCGGTGTCCGGGTCACGCCGAAACTGACGGCAGTAGCCTTCGAAGGCATCCATCAGCGAAGTCGACGGCGTAATTGGATACCAGGCGCCAACCGTGGCCCCGGCGTAGAGGCAGCCCAGGGCCGCTGCCGCATTGCCCTCGATTAGAATCTTGCCCCTGGTGCCGTCCATCGGCTCGGCCTGCACCGGCAAGGGGCAATCGTAATGCTTGAGCGCGTAGTCGTAGCCCAGCGAAATGGCCTGGAAATTGGAGTCGATGAGCTTCGGCTTGGCCGCGAAGGTTTCTTCGAGCAGGGTCCGGACGATAGCGCGGTCGATGTTCATCAGCGCGCACAAGGCGCCGACATAGGCGATATTCTTCATCAGGATCCGCACCCGGGACGGTCCAAAGTTTTCGTTGGCCATCTGGGCCAGCGGGATGCCGATGATGTGGATGTCATCCCTGGCCAGCTGCTTCGCGCGCGGCCAGCTTGAATCGTATATGAGGTAGCCGCCGGGGCTGACTTCGGCCAGGTCCCTGGCATAGGTCTGGGCATTCATCGCCACCATGACGTCGACCCGACCGGTGCGTGCGTTGTAACCGTCCTTGCTCGCTCGCACTTCGTACCAGGTCGGCAGCCCCTGAATGTTGGATGGGAACAGATTCTTGCCGGTCACCGGGATGCCCATCCTGAACAGCGCCTTCATCAACAGGCTGTTGGCGCTGGCCGAACCGGTGCCGTTGACCGTGCCGATCTTGATGACGAAATCGTTGACCCGTCTGGTGGTCTTGGTCGAATGGCTCACAAGCATTATTCCCTGGTCAATACATTGGCTGCCCGCACGAGCATATGGTGCCTCATGCGGTTTTTCCGATCTTGCACGGCGTTACGTCGTGGTCGCTTGCATAGGCCATGCGGAGAATGGATTTCTGCATGTCCCAGGCGGCGGTCGGGCAGCGCTCGGCACACAGGCCGCAGTGGACGCAGACGTTCTCATCCTTGACCATGACCCGTCCGGTCTGCTTCAGGTCGTCGGAGACGAACAGCGGCTGGTCCAGGTTTTCCGCCGGCGCGGTCAGACGGGTTCGCAATTCATCTTCCGGCGCGTTTTCGACCATGGTCAGGCACTGGGTCGGGCAGATATCGACGCAGGCATCACATTCGATGCAAAGATTATCGGTAAACACGGTCTGGATATCGCAGTTGAGGCAGCGTTCCACCTCGCAGGCGGTCTGTTCGGCGTTGAAGCCCAGCTCGACTTCGGTCCCGAGGGCCTTGAAGCGTTCACTCAACGGCACGTGTTCCATCTGGCGCCGGGCAGCCGGGTCGAAGGCGTTGGAGTAGCTCCACTCGTGGATGCCCATCTTGCGCGAACTTAAGTTCATGGTGTCGGGCAGCCGGTCATCCACCGATTTCTGATGCACGAAGTTATGGATCGAAATGGCGGCCTGGTGCCCATGCTCGACTGCCCAGATGATGTTTTCCGGCCCGAATGCCGCATCGCCGCCGAAAAAGACGCCGGGCAGGGTGGACTGATAATTGGCCCGGTCAACGACCGGCTCGTCCCATTGGTTGAATTCAATGCCGATGTCCCGCTCGATCCAGGGAAAGGACGTTTCCTGGCCAATGGCGAGGATCACGTCATCGGCTTCGAGAAAGGTTTCTTCGATGACCCGGGTGGCGGTGATCTTGCCGTCTTCGATGTCATATTCCATGACCTCGAAAATCATGCCCTTGAGCCGGCCATCCTCGACCACGAACGACTTGGGCGAATGGTTGATGATGATCTCGACCTGCTCTTCCTCGGCATCTTCCAGCTCCCAGTCCGATGCCTTGAAGAAGCCGCGGGGCTTGCGTGCCATGACCTTGACGTCCTCGGCCCCCAGGCGCAGGCTGGTGCGGCAGCAATCCATGGCGGTGTTGCCGACGCCAATGATCAGCACTTTCCTGCCGATCTTGTCGATATGGGAAAACGCCACCGATTCGAGCCACTCAATGCCGATATGAATATTGGCTTTGCCCGCCTGGCGGCCGGGAATGTCCAGTTCCTTGCCCTTGGGAGCGCCGGAGCCGATGAACACGGCGTCATAGCCTTCGGCCAGCAGGGCTTTCAGACTGTCGATGCGGGAATTGAGGCGCAGGTCTACACCCATGCCGGTGATGTAGCCGATTTCTTCATCGAGCACCACAGGCGGCAGGCGAAAGGCCGGGATGTTGGAGCGCATCAGCCCGCCGGGCACCGACAAGGCTTCGAAAATGGTGCATTCGTAGCCGAGCGGCATTAAATCGTTGCAGACCGTCAGGCTGGCGCAACCGGCTCCGACCAGAGCGATTTTCTTGCCGTTCTTTTTCTGTGGCACGGTTGGCAGGCGGGCGCGAATATCGTCCTTGTGGTCGGCGGCGACGCGCTTGAGGCGACAAATGGCGACCGGTTTTTCATCGACCCGGGTGCGCCGGCAGGCGGGCTCGCAGGGCCGGTCGCAGACCCGCCCAAGAATACCCGGGAACACGTTGGATTCGCGGTTGACCATGTAGGCATCAGTAAACCGACCCTGGGCGATGAGGCGAATGTATTCGGGGACATCGGTATGCGCCGGGCAACCCCATTGACAATCGACCACGCGGTGGAAGTAATCGGGATCGCTGGTATCGGTTGGCTTCATGGTGTGCCTCTGGGTGGGCTGGCCTTGGGGCAAGCATACCTAAATCCACGCCAGTCGACCATACACTCCGGCAGTGACAGACCACCCATTTGCAACCGGGCAATAATCTAAGTCAAATGCCTGCAATGGGGTTGACAGTGCCAGCCTTGTTTCTCATAATGCTCCGCTTGCACGCGCCCGTAGCTCAGCTGGATAGAGTACCTGGCTACGAACCAGGCGGTCGGAGGTTCGAATCCTTCCGGGCGCGCCAAATTGAAAAACCCGCCCTCGTGGCGGGTTTTTTTTG
>JBGTEC010000229.1:0-4640 GCA_041747995.1 Wenzhouxiangella sp. | reverse complement strand
CGCGACTGACGGCGAGCCCACCAAACTGGCAACCCCGCTTCCGGCCTCGAAGCCCGCGCCTGTAACAAACGACAAGCCGGCCCCGCCCACTGAAACAATCGATCCGGCCCGGGTTCAGCCCAGCCCGACCCTGTCGTCACCGCCGCCGGCCAGTCGCAACCGCGCGCGAAACGTCGGGCTGGTGGGCGTGCTGGTGCTGAGTCTGGTTCTGGTCGGGCTCGGCGTGGCCCGCATGGCGCCAGAGCACTGGAACCACGTCAGTGACCGGGTCACTGGACTGTTTGGCTCGGACCGGTCAGATTCAACCGAGTCGGTTGAACTGGCGGGCACGGACCCCGACCCGGCGTCATTGCAGCCGAAATCGGAAGTCCATTCGGAAGCTCATGATGTCGGGATGAATTTTGCCCTGGTCGAAAGCCGGGATTTGCGCCATGAAAGCACAACTCATGATCAGGAAGCAGCCGACCCGCTGGCGCATGGCGATCCTGCCACTGATCCCGCCACTGATCCCGCTACCGATCCCAGCGTGACCGCAAGCTCGGCGCGCCTTTTCACGAGCGAGCCTCTGGAGCCCCCCACCCCCGAACTGGGAACGGACGCATCCAGCGCGGTTACTGCAACACCCGGGTTTTCCGAAACACCACCCCGGGCCGACCAGCAGACGCGAGAAACAAAGCCGGATGAGTCACCGTCCGATGCCTCAGGCGACCGTCTGGTACTGGCTTCGGCATCACCGGCCAGTTTGATCGACGCTGCGCCAACAAGCGCCGAACCACAGGCAAGCGTAGTGCAGACAGCGCCAGCCCGCACCGAAGTCCGCCCGCCGCCAGCCAGACCGGCAGCGACCGGCGTGGTCGTTCTGGGCGTCGGCGATCCGGTGTTTGTGGATCCCATGGTCCGCGAAGTCGAAGAAGCCCTGCGTGCCGATGGCAGGCAGATCGTGGAGCGCGGATACATTCGCGGCCTGTCGGCCCTGATTGAGGAGCCGGAAATCGACCTGGCAGCGCTCGCCGATGCCGCAGCGACCGCTGGCGCGCGTTTCGCCGTCGTGGTTCGCGCCATGCCGGCCGGCCAACGCCAGCTCGAATACTATGGCCGCACTGACACCGCGTTCATCGTCCAGATCGAAACGATTACCTATGACCTGACCTCAGGTCAGCGACTGGGGGCTTCAGAGCTTGAACAGATCGAGTACACCTCGCTCAATGCGACCCGCCAGGCGCGCGACTCGATTGCTCCGAAGCTGGCTGCGATCAGCGAGCAATTGGCCCGGTGAACCATCTGGCGCCGGCTATTCATCAGAAAAATCCGCCATGCGCTGGCGACGCCGATCGACCTTGAGTGTGAACACGTCTGGCCTGGAATAGTGACCAGTGGGGTCGAAGTTGTGGCGCGCACGACGAACTTCTGCAGGATCGAGATCGGCGATCAACAGGCCTTCGGTTTCACTGTCGGGCTCGATGATCCAGCGCCCATCGGGTGCGGCCAGGCAGGAACCGCCCGAAGCCCACGGCATGTCGCCAGCGGCGCGCTTGAGGACTTTTGCATGCGGCAGCTGGTCGGGCAAATCCTGGATTCGCATCAGGCCGGAAACCGACAATATGTAGCTGCGGCCTTCGATGGCCATGAATCGGGTGATTTCGCGCGTATTGCGCGGGCTGCCGGGCCAGATCGCAACATGCAGATCCTCACCCTGGGCCTGCAGGCTGGCGCGCGCCAGCGGCATCCAGTTTTCCCAGCAGTTGAGCGCGCCGACGGTGAACGAGCCCACCCGGTGAGTGCGCAAGCCATTGCCATCACCTGTTGCCCAAACCAGGCGCTCCTCGTGGGTCGGCATCAGTTTGCGCTGTACGGCAGCGATCTTGCCCTCGGCATCGATACTGACCGCACTGGCATAAACGCTTTCGCCGCGGTCGTCCGGTCGTTCAAGAATGCCCAGCACAACAGCGACGGCGTTGCGCGCCGCTGCCTCGCAGACCGACGCCAGGTGGCCGGCCTCGATCGTGATCGCCTGGTCGACATAGTGGGCATACAGGTCTTTCTGCAGCGCGCTGTCAAAACGCGCCCCGTCGGTGCGCTCGACCCAGAACGGATAGCCCGGCAGCAGGCACTCGCCGAACGCAATCAGTTCCACCCCGGAAACCGCGGCCTGTTCAATCTGCTCGACGATCCGCCCGGTGGTCAGTTCGCGGTTCAACCAGACTGGTGCAATCTGGGCGGCGGCGACACGCAATCGTTTGCTCATTCTGGCTCCAGGTGCAGAACCATGACCCGGGCATCTTCGCGACCTTCGACACCGGGGTAGTAACCCGGACGTCGACCGATCACCTTGAATCCGTACTGCCGGTAAAGCTTGACTGCGGCACCATTGGAAGGCCGGACCTCGAGAAACAGGCGGTCCATGCCGGCGATCCGCACCTCGCGCACCACGTGGTCGAGCATCACACAGGCCAGACCTCGGCGTCGCTGATCCGGCGTAATGCAAAGATTGAGCAAGTGGGCTTCGTCCACGGCCATGGAGACCACGGCGTAGCCGATGATCGTTTCGTTTTCAGTCAGGACATGGCAGCGGTAGCCGACCCGTAAACAGTCGGAAAAAATACCGCGCGACCAGGGAAAGGGATAGCTTTGCTGCTCGATCGACACGACGGTTGCCAGGTCGCCTTTTAGCATTTGCCGAATGAATAGCGTCGGTTCCAGCACCGCAGCCATGTCAGTTGGCCAGGACGGGTGCGAGGACACGCCAAAGCTGGCGGCGCGCACCGCCATCGGTTGCGATTTCGTCCAGGGACGGGACGATCAAAAGACCAGGCCAGACCAGCTCTGTAGGCGGTGGACCAAAGGCCAGTATTTTTTTGACCCCGCGACCGGCCAGCTCATCGATGCCTTCGCCCGCTGCCGAATCCTTTGCCCATTGGCCGAAACGACAGCGCCCGGTCCCGATGGTCGCCATGATGTCGGCCAGCAACTGTTCATGGCTGCCGCGCCAGGGCTGACGACGAACCAGCAGCCAGTCCCCATCGCCGGACGAAAGGCGGATGCGCGTCCGGCCTTCGTCGGCACGCATCTGACCAGCGTCCGAAGCCATTACAGTCGGTTCATTGCCGGCATTCCGACTGCCGCGTAGCTGCCAGACATCGACCCCGATCGCAGCCAGCCGCTCCAGCGAGCGGGCGCTACGGCTGCCCATCTTTCGCCTCTCGCCGGCGGCGACGGCGCTGCATGTAGCGGCCGCGCACGGTGACGATGGGGCCGGACAACACGTAGGCAATGCCGATCGTGAACAACACCGCCGGCGGATCCAGCGCCAGCAGCACCAGGATGACCAGCAGGATGAACAGCCAGTCAAACTGCACCCGGTCGCTCATCGGCCAGGCCTTGAAACTGAAATAGCGCACCCGCGAGACCATCAGCGTGCCAAGCACCAGGGTCAACAACAACAACGGCCAGCCGACCTGCTGAGGATCGATATCGCGGCTGACACAGAACCAGATGGTCGCGATCAGGGTACCGGCGGCCGCCGGGCTGGCCAGACCCTGGAAGTGAGCCTTCTCGGCCATGCCGGACTGGGTATTGAACCGGGCCAGGCGCAGCGCGGCGCAGGCGGTGAAGAAAAACGCGCCCAGCCAGCCCAGCTTGTCGGCAGCGGTCTCGGGTTGACCCAGTGTATCCAGAGTCCAGGTAAAGACCAGCACGGCCGGGGCGATACCGAATGACACCATGTCCGACAGGCTGTCGTACTGGACGCCGAAGTCCGACTGGGTATTGGTCAGGCGGGCGACGCGACCGTCCACGCCATCAAGAATGCCGGCGACGACAACGGCAATACAGGCAGCGACCGGCTGGTCGCCGATGGCCATGACAATGGCATAGAAGCCGGCCATCAGGGCGCCTGTGGTCAGGGCATTGGGCAGCAGGTACGCTCCCTTTGCCCGCGGTTTCAGCGGTTTGTCATTGGCCATAAAGGCGGGTCATCCGAGTGTTTTTTTGTTGACAGTGGCTCATGGCGAAAGGATAGCATTGCCGCAACCAGAATGCCGTCTCGCCGGTGGGCTCGCCCTGCTATCATTGCCGGCTTCACGATCAGAAGCAGAGCAGCACCCATGAAAACCTCCAGTTTCCATCTCGTGACCCAGCGCGAAATACCCGCTGATGCCGAGATTGTCTCGCACCAGTTGATGTTGCGCTGCGGCATGATTCGCAAGTTGACCTCCGGCATCTACACCTGGACGCCATTGGGGCTGAAGGTGCTGCGCAAGGTCGAAAACATTGTCCGCGAGGAAATGGATGCCGCCGGTTGCCTGGAAATGCTGATGCCCTCGGTTCAGCCGGCCGAGCTGTGGGAGGAGACCGGACGCTGGAAGGACTTCGGGCCGCTGCTGCTGAAGATGACCGACCGGGCCGGGCGTGAATTCGCCTTTGGCCCGACCCATGAAGAGGTCATCACCGAATTCGCCCGCGGCGAGTTGCGCTCTTATAAACAACTGCCGATTTGCTTTTACCAGATTCAGTCGAAATTCCGCGACGAGATCCGGCCGCGTTTCGGCGTGATGCGGGCACGCGAATTCCTGATGAAGGACGGCTATTCGTTTCATGTCGACGAGGACTGCCTGGACCGCTTCTACCAGGTCATGTTCGCC
>JBGTEC010000228.1:0-2311 GCA_041747995.1 Wenzhouxiangella sp. | reverse complement strand
CAGACAGCTTCCGGGATGACCGGGTTGACCTTGCCCGGCATGATCGAACTGCCCGGCTGCAGGGCTTCGAGCTCGATTTCGCCCAACCCCGCCAGTGGGCCGGAGTTCATCCAGCGCAAATCATTGCCGATCTTCATCAGGGCCACGGCCACGGTCTTGAGCTGGCCGGAAAGCTCGACGGCGGCATCCTGGCTGCTGATACCTTCAAATTTGTTCGCGGCCGACTCGAATTCGAACCCGGTCGACCGGGCCAGATGAGCCGCCACACGCTCGCCGAATTCCTCGTGCGCATTGACTCCGGTGCCTACCGCTGTTCCGCCCTGGGGCAACTGGCGCATTCTCGCCAGAGCGTCAACCAGGCGGCCACCGGCACTTTCGATTTGCGCCGCCCAGGTGGCCAGTTCCTGCCCGAGTGTCACCGGCATGGCATCCATCAGGTGCGTGCGACCGGTCTTGGCGACATCACTCAGCTCCCCGGAGCGTTGCAAAAGCACTTCCTGCAAGTGCTTGAGTGCCGGCAAAAGCTGCTCGGCGGTCAGCAGGCAGGCGCTGACCTGGATGGCGGTTGGAATCACGTCATTTGAGCTCTGGCTCATGTTGACGTGATCATTCGGGTGAACGCCCAGTTCCCCACCTGGGTCGGCCAGCCTGGCAATGACCTCATTGGCGTTCATGTTGGAACTGGTGCCTGAACCGGTCTGGTAAATGTCGATCGGAAAGTGGCGGTCCACCTGATTGCCGGTCACTTTGGCCGAGGCTGAGATGATCGCTTCGGCCAGATTGACGTCCAGCAGTTCCAGGTCGCGGTTGGATTCGGCACAGGCACTTTTGATCAGGCCAAGCGCCCGAATGAACGCCGCTGGCATGGGCTTGCCGCTGATCGGGAAATTATTTACCGCCCGCTGGGTCTGAGCGCCCCAGAGGGCGTCCACGGGCACCTTCAAGTCGCCCATGCTGTCACGTTCAGTACGATAGTCGCTCATCTGGAAAGGTCCGGTTCAGCAAAGCCCACCATTATAAACCCCAACCTTGAGGCCTGACCGGTGCAAGCCGTTCGCTCAGTGTCAGTTTGAGCTCGAATCAGGCAGTCGAGAAATCGTAAGGCGGACGGAATGCGCCTTTTTCTGTGACGATGCAATCGATGAGTTCGCCCGGCGTGATGTCGAATACGGGGTTCCAGGCCGAAAAACCGGCCGGGGCCTGGTCCAGACCGGCGGCTTTCCAAATCTCGCCGGGATCGCGCTGCTCAATGGCAATGTGTTCTCCGGTGGGCATGGCCGAATCCAGGGTCGACCAGGGCGCCACCACCATGAACTTGACGTCATGATAGTTGGCCAGAACGGCCAGGCTGTAGGTGCCAATTTTGTTTGCTACATCTCCGTTGGCCGCAATTCGATCGGCGCCGGTGATCACCCAGTCGATCTTTCCGTTCGCCATCAGAGCCGCTGCGGCACCCTCGACGATGATCCGGGCCTCAATCGACTCCCGCGCCAACTCCCAGGCGGTCAGACGCGATCCCTGCAGCCAGGGACGCGTTTCGTCGGCAAAGACGCGTCGAATCAGGCCCTTGCGAACCCCGCTGACAATCACGCCCAAGGCCGTCCCGATACCGCCGGTTGCCAGCGAACCGGTATTGCAATGAGTCAGCACGCCCGATCCTTCAGCAATCAGCGCACTGCCGATTTCGGCCATGGCCCGATTGGCCGTAATATCGTCCTCATGAATCGCCCTGGCCTCCTCAGCCAGCTGTTTTTCGTCGAGCTGCTCAGCCTTGCCAGCCAGCTGGCGCATGCGCGCAACAGACAAACTGAGGTTGACCGCTGTTGGACGCGCGGTTTCCAATCGGTCCAGATCTCGCCGCCATCCGTCGCGATCAGCGCCACGGGCCCGGGCCGCAATCACAGCACCATAGGCAGCCGTTATGCCGATGGCAGGCGCACCGCGCACCGCCAGATCTCGAATCGCTGCGACAACCCCATCCAGGTCCCTGATTTGCAGCCACTTTTCTTCGGCGGGCAACAGGCGCTGATCGAGTAGATGGAGTGTTTCGCCATCGAAGCGAATGGATTGGAAGCCATTGTCTTTTGCCGGGGCAGGTTTAGTCATAAGTAAATTCTAACAATTGGCGACGGACACGGGTCGCTGACAAGTTCCACGTAAGAAAGTATGATTGGCACCCCCTAAACAAATATTCGAAGTGGAGCAAGCTGGCTATGCGAATTCTGGCAATTTTAATGCTGCTGCTGCCTATTCTGGCAGTTGCCGACGAGGCCGAGCAGTCGGCCGACACCGAAAATACGGAGTATCCCAA
>JBGTEC010000227.1:0-8878 GCA_041747995.1 Wenzhouxiangella sp. | reverse complement strand
GGCCGAGGCCGAGCCGACGAACAGATTGACGAACATGGTCAGCGCGATAATGCCGACAATGGTCATCTGGGCCGGCAGATTCATGGCCTTGAGAACCTCGGCGCCATTGACCGCCACCAGAATGCCCAGGTTGGAGGCCGAGAAAGCGGCAATGAACTGGGCGGCAAAGAACGCCATGACGATGTAGTAACCCATCGATTCCATCGCCTTGGTCATGCCGGCAATGATGTCCTTGTGGGTCTCGATAGTGCCGGCAACGTAGCCGTAGACGATGCCCGGTATCAGGAACATGATAAAGATCAGCGGAACGATCGAACGCATGACCGGCGACCCGAACGAGGTGATGCTTTCAAACAGGGTCAGGTCCGGATTGGGGTCACGCAACGGCGAGCCTGGCAACAGCACCGCCACGGCCAGCAGCACCAGGGACAGAACGATACTGATTGTGGCCCAGGTCAGTCCGCTCGACTCCTTTTCGCTGAGGGCTTCGAGCTTCGGCATGTCGGTCATGTCGCCGTCGACTGGCGTGTCCTTGATCAGACGCGGCTCGATGATCTTGTCGGTCAGCCACCAGCCAACCCCAATCACGATCAAGCTGGAAGCCGACATGAAAAACCAGTTGGCCAGCGGATTGACGAACAGCGACGGATCGAGCACGCGGCCGGCCTCCTCCGTGATGCCGGCCAGCATCGGGTCGATCGCCGAGGGGATGAAGTTGGCCGAGAATCCGCCCGAAACGCCGGCGAAGGCCGCCGCGATTCCAGCCAGCGGATGACGGCCGGCGGCGTAGAACAGCACGGCGCCGAGTGGAATCACCACCACGTAGCCTGCATCGGCAGCTGTGTGGCTGACGATCGCAACCAGGATCACCATCGGGGTCAGCAATCTCAGCGAGGTCCATCCCAGCAGCTTGCGCAGGCCGGCGTTGACGAAGCCGGTGTGCTCGGCCACGCCGACACCCAGCAAGGCGACCAAGACGATACCCAGGGGGGCGAAATTGACGAAGACACTGACCATGTTGACCAGGAAATTGGCCATCTGACCGCCGGAGAGCTGGTTGATAACCTGAATCGCCTCGCCTGTCGAGGGATGAACGGCCGAGAATTCAACCGATGCCAGCACCGCCGAAAGCACCCAGACCAGGATCATGAGCATGAAGAACAGCACTGCCGGATCCGGCAGTTTGTTGCCGACAACCTCGATCACGTTCAAGGCCCGCTCAAGCCGCGTGCGCTGGCCCGGGATGACGCGGTGCAGATCAGGATTGGTTGTCGGCCCGGTCACGCCCTGGCCTTTATTATGTTCAGTCATTGCTCATGTTCCCCGAAATGGAAAGGTTGTTCTTTTATCGTTTTATTGTCAGCGTGCTCTATTCATGACCCCATGGCGCCGCTGGCGGCTCGACTTCACGGGTCAGATCGAATTCGGCCCGCAGGTGGCGGCCGGCCCGGGTCAGGCCATAGGCGAAATGGCGACCCGGCTGAACTTCCATGTACCAGAAGTTGGTCACCGAGCCTTCAAGACCACTGGTCAGAAACAGTGCTTTGGAATAATCGTCGACCGGGAAGGTCTGGCGCCAGGACCGGCCGGGATCGGTTGTGTGGCCGCCGTACCAGGTCACGGCATCTTCGCTGCCGTCTTCGTGGCGGTGGTCGTGCTTGAGCCGAATGCCGCCGTCGAACCGCGTCAGAACCCAGGTGCGCGATCGATCGTCACCCACGAACAAGGGCACCTTGATTTCCTGCCCGCTGCACTCGCGGACGTGAATCACCATCCGCTCCGGCAACCAGCCGGCGTCCATCTGCTCGTCGTACGAGACCAGTTTGCCGGCGAAAGCCTTGCCGCAAAGGGCGGAAAGCTGAGACCAGAAGGCGTTCTGGGGATCTTGCTGCTCGGAGGCAGAGGCTACCTGGGCGAAGAACGCACAGAACAGAATCAAGGCGGAACGGATGGTGACTGGCATCGCTGACTCGTCATTCGACAACAGCGGGGAACCTTAGCACAGGCTTGCGGCTTCGACCAGACGCCGTTAGCGTTTTCGCCTCGGGCCGTCCAGGGGCAGTGGCGTCACTTTCTCCCCCGACTTGGGATCCCGGATTACACAGGGTCCGCGTTTTTTCACCTGCTCGACACGGATCACCGCATGCATGGGAATATGCAAGACCTCGACGTCGGCAAATTCCTCACGCAATCGTTCCTCGGTCGGGTCGATCACGACCGAGTCATCGCCCTCGAAAACCAGGCCGGACAGTTCGATGAAACCATAGGACAGGTCGCTGCCGCTGACCTTGTTGCAGTAAAGCTCATAGACCTTGACCTGGTTGAGAAAGGCAACCTTGTACATTTTCAATCTTCCCGAAGGGCAAAGTTGATCTTGCGTGAAAACAGGCGCAGCAGCACGGCAGCGAGCAAGCCAAGCAGGAAACCGGCAATATGGGACCACCACGCGACCGTGCCTGAAATGGGTCCAAACACGCTGTAGAGCAGTTGCAGGGTAAACCAGGAACCGATCACCAGCAACGCTGGCACCCGCGCGAACTGCAGGTAGAGTCCCAGGGGAACCCAAAGCCCCATGCGTCGTCCCGGGAACAGGCCCAGGTAGACGCCGATGATGGCCGAGACACCGCCGCTGGCGCCAATCACCTGCGCGCTTGTGTCAGGCATTTGCCAGGCCACCGACAAGTTGGCCAATCCACCAAGGATCAGAAAAAGCAGCGCCAGCCGAAGATGACCAACCGCTCGCTCGACCGTAAGGCCAAAAACCCAGAGGTAGGCCAGGTTACCCGCCAGGTGGACCCAGTCAACGTGCACAAACAAGGCGGTGACAACGCCCAGCAGGTCGGGGTCAAGCCAGGTGCTCGGCGGTTGCTCCAGAAGCGCAATGACCCGTTGTGGCGAAAAACCCCAGAAATACAGCCAGGCTTCCTGATTCTCCGGACGCAAAACCAGGAAGGCCAATTGCATCATCAGACAGATCATGCAGATCGCAACCAGAACCCAGGGCCATAACGGATCTCTGCGGCCAGAGCTGGTCAGCGATAAAACCTGATTCACGGTTCAAGAAGGAAACGGTAGTCACGAAAATCGACCACCGCGCCTTCACGGCGAATATCCACCAGGCGAACGCCGTCTCTGATCGTTTCCCCGGTAACGAAGCGCTCGCCGTTGATCAATACGAAGCGATTCTGCTCGTCGATCGAATACACGTGAATGGTCAACTTCAGCTCGGGCATGTTGCGACGAACCGACAGCGGCAATTCCCATGCCCTTATATACTCGGCCCCGCCCGGGCTCCAGGGCTCTACCTGAGGCGGTGCCGTGGCAACCACCTGCTCTGCTCGTTCTTGTGAACCGGCGGAAGGCATCGGCTGCCGTAGCTGTTCACGCTGCCTCAGCTGTTCGAGTTGTTCCTTTAGCGCCTGGTCCTCGGCATCGACCTGCGGCCTGCTTCGGCCTCCTGTTGGCGCTTCAGCGACTACGGCGGTGCGAGGCTGCAAGGTCGTTGGGGCACGGCGATCAATGACCGGAGCGGGTTCGGTTGCCTTTGCCGACGCATCCTTATCGTCATCGAGTTCACCCCGCGCCGCCATTCGGGCCAGTTCGGCATCGATCTCGTCCGGATCCGACACGATGCGTTCACGCGGCAATTCGGAATCGCCCGGTACGGCCTGGGGAGTCCTTTCGCCATCTTCGTGACGAACGGCCGACTCAGCACTGGCGGCCGGTTCGGCCACTGCCGGACCGGCACCCCTTTCTCGATCAAGCCCCTGTGCCAGCCGCTCGGGCACGCGATCCTGATTGATGTAAAGGACCCCTGCCAGAGCAAACAGGCCAAAACCGACCAGGCCGGCAACAGCGAGCATCAGAACGCCGCGTCGCCCAGGTGATGGACTTGCGCTGCCCTGGTTTCCACCATGGAGATCCGGCGTTTCGCCCAGGCGTCGGCGGGCTTCGGATTTGCGCAGGGCGTCGAGAATGAATGACACGCGTTCAGACTCCGTCTTGTTGGGTTGTGAGCGAAGGTCCGCCCATGTGCGGAGCCTTCAGAAAAAGGCGTGTTTCCGGACCAATCATGCCGTCCTGGTTAAGCCCGTTATGACGCTGAAATTGAATGATCCACTGCTCGAAAGCTTCATCATACCGGTTGTCCGGGCCACCGTTCACGCCTGGTTGATCGACGGCGGCGTCATTCGATGGCGGCGCCCATGCCGGCTGATCTACCGCGGCAGCCAGCGATTTGGCCCGCAGAACGGCCTCGCCCTGATCGCCGCGCCGGAGAATGCGTCCGTCATCCGGCCAGGCCACGTAGAAATCGCCCAGCCAGCGACGATCCAACTGCCGCATGGGAACCCGGTAGTCCTGACCCTTGTGCCGAAGCAGAAGTTGATCGTCAAGGATGCCAACCAGCAAAACATGTGCGGGTTCGGGATCATTCAGGCGCAAGACGACCGGCAGCCCGATATTCTCGATAAAAGCCCAACTGCCCCGCTTCGACAGGCAGGCCACCCGCGTTTGCGCACGCCCGCTGCAGGCTTCGCCGATTTCTGCTTGCGACAGGCCGGGCCAGATGCTGGCCATTTCATCCCAGGCGGTTTCGGCTTCTGCGACAGCCAGCATGGTGACCCAGGCCGGCCTGGTGAGCTCGTCCGGATCTTCGTCGGCGTGCAACATCATCCAGCCCAGCACACCGCCACCCAGCATGACACCGATCACGACTACCGACGCCAGGGCACCGCGCAACCACCCGGTTCCCTCGTCCCACTCTTCGCCGGCCACCTCACGCGCTGCCTCGCGAACGATACGGCCGCCGATCTTCTCGACCTCATGGGCATACCCGGCCATCAGGGCACGGTCGGCGATGATGTTGAGCAGGCGCGGCACGCCTTCGGATGCCCGAAAAAGGGCCTTGAAACCATCGCTGGTAAACGGGCAGCGGGGGGCGCCGGCCACGGCCAGGCGATGGCGAATATAATGCTCGGACTCGCGCTCGTTGAGCGGGTCGAGATGATAGCGGGCAGTAATGCGCTGGGCCAACTGGCGAAGCTCAGGGCGGGCAAGCATCAGCCGCAATTCAGGCTGGCCCAATAGAACGATTTGCAGCAGCTTGTCTGTTGCGGTTTCCAGGTTGGTCAGCAACCGAACCTGCTCCAGGGCCTCCCGACTCATGTTCTGGGCTTCGTCGATGATGAGTACCACGCCGTCCCCTTCGGCGTGTCGTGCCAGCAGGAATCGGTTGAGCCGCTCCTGCAAGCCCTGGACAGTCTCGCCAGCACCATCCAGGTCGACCTCCAACTCCAGGCAGATTGCCTTGAGCAGTTCCGGCGGGCTGAGCATCGGGTTGAGAATCAACGCGACATGCGTATTCTCCGGAACCTGCTCCAGCACCAGGCGACACAAGGTGGTCTTTCCGGTACCCACCTCTCCGGTCAACTGAACAAAACCGCCGCTTCCACCACGGCCAACACCGTAGAGCAAGTGGGCCAGCGCGTCCTGGTGGCGCTGACTCAGGAAAACGAAACGCGGGTTCGGCGTGATCGAGAACGGCCGTTCGGTCAGATTGTAAAATGGCTCATACATTATTCTAGACTTTGCCTGGCATTCTTCACTATTCCCTTCTCCAGCTTAATCTGACAACGCCAGCAGCGAAGCGTTGCCTCCCACGGCTGCCGTATTGATTGTCAGCGTGCGCTCGGTGCACAGGCGCGACAGGTAATGCGGCCCGCCGGCTTTTGGACCGGTGCCGGACAGGCCCTCTCCGCCGAAAGGCTGGACGCCAACAACCGCGCCGGTCATGTTGCGGTTGATGTAGGCATTGCCGACGGTCACCCGCGTGGCGATGTATTGCTGGGTGCGGTCGATCCGGCTATGAACACCCAGCGTCAAACCGAACCCGGTATTGTTGATTTGATCGATCACCTTGTCCAGATCACGGCTGCGGTACCGGATCACGTGGAGAATCGGACCAAACACTTCACCCTCGAGTTGTTCAATCGAATCGATTTCGAAAGCCGCAGGCGCCAGCCAGTGGCCACGCGGCAGGTCATCCGGCACAGCCACCCGGGCGATCAGTCGACCCGATTTCTCCATGCGGGTGACATGCTTTTGCAGCATCTCCAGTTGTGCCTGATCAATCACGGGCCCAATATCGTTTTCCAGCAGGCCCGGGTCGCCGATCGTCAGCTCCTTCATGGCGCCGGCCAGCATCTTGATGATGTAGTCGGCCACTTCGGCCTGCACGAAGAGGATCCGCATGGCCGAACAGCGCTGCCCGGCGCTCAGGAAGGCCGATTGGATCACATCCCGCACCACCTGCTCGGGGAGCGCAGATGAATCCACGATCATGGCGTTTTGTCCGCCGGTCTCGGCGATAAGCGCCGCCAGCGCCGCATCTCGCCCGGCCAGCGTGCGATTGATGATGCGAGCGGTTTCGGTCGAGCCGGTAAATACCACCCCGGAAATACGGGGGTCGCGGGTCAGTGCAGCGCCAATGGAGCTGCCACCGGGCAGGCAATACAGCACCTCGTCAGGAACGCCGGCCTGTTGCATCAACTCGACTGCACGCTGCGCGATCAAGGGGGTTTGCTCAGCCGGCTTGGCAATCACCGCGTTCCCTGCCACAAGCGCCGCGGCGACCTGGCCGGTAAAGATCGCCAAAGGAAAATTCCACGGGCTGATGCAGACCAGCACGCCGCGCCCATGCAGGCTGATCTGGTTGTGCTCGCCGGTGGGTCCTGTGAGGGTCCTGGGAGCCGCCATGTGAGCGCGCGCCTCGGCTGCGTAATAGCGACAGAAATCTGCGGCCTCACGCACCTCTGCTACCCCGTCTCTCAGGCTCTTGCCAGCCTCGCGGACGCAAAGTGCCATGAGTTCGGCGCGATTGGCTTCCAGCGCATCGGCAATTCGGTCCAGGATATCGGCACGCTCGGCAGCACCACGCCTGTCCCAGGCCGGCTGCGCCCCGACTGCATGACTCACGACCGCCTCGACACAGGCCTCGTCGGCCCATGCAACCTCGCCGACGACATCGGCCGTGTTGGCCGGCGCGCAGATCGCCTCGGGGGCTGATGTTGAACTCGCGCCCCGACCGGTTGCCCTCGCTGACCATTGTCGACCAGCATGCTGGTCCATCCCCTCCTTCAATGCATCCAGAGCCTGGCCGTGGGCGAAGTTGATCCCGGCCGAGTTGCGCCGGTCAGCGCCAAAGATGTCGGCCGGCTGGGGAATACGCGGGTGCGGAATGTTCTCCAGCGCTTCAACCTCGGCGATCGGGTCGCTGACCACCTCTTCCGGCGGCAGTTTTTCGTCGACAATCCGGTTGACGAACGAGGTGTTGGCGCCATTTTCCAGCAGACGGCGAACGAGGTATGGCAGCAGATCCTTGTGGTTGCCGACCGGGGCGTAGACCCGGCAGGCGCCGTTGTAGCTTTCCTGGTCGAGTACTTCGTCGTAGAGTTCCTTGCCCATGCCATGCAGACGCTGATACTCAAAATCCTTGCTATCTCGGGCGAGTTCGGAGATGGCGGCAATGGTGTGGGCGTTATGGGTGGCGAACTGGGGATAGAACTGATCGGGCATCGACAGCAGCTTACCGGCGCAGGCCAGGTACGACAGGTCGGTATTGACCTTGCGCGTGAATACCGGGTACCCGGGCAGGCCTTCAACTTGGGAAATTTTGATCTCGGTATCCCAGTAGGCGCCCTTGACCAGCCGAACCGGAATTCGGTGCCGGCTTGACCGGGCCCGACCAGCAAGCCAGTCGATGGCTGCCCAGGCGCGCTTCTGGTAGGCCTGCAGGGCCAGTCCGAGACCATCCCAGCCGGCCAGGGCCGGATCGTCGAGCACGGCTGCAAATACCTTCAGTGACAGCATCAGCCGGTCCGCCTCTTCGGCATCCACGGTCAGGGCTATGCCCTGCTCCCTGGCCAGGCGGGCCAGGTCGAGGAGCACCGGAGCCAGTTCAGCCAGCACCCGCTTTTCCTTGGCGTGCTCATAACGCGGATGCAGCGCTGACAGCTTGACCGAGATACTGGGCGCGGAGAAGACGTTATCGTTGTCGGTCGCACTGCCAATGGCGCGAATGGCATCTTCGTAGGCCTTGCGGTAGCGCGCGGCATCATCAGCGGTCAACGCGGCCTCGCCCAGCATGTCGAAAGAATAGCGAAAGCGGCGATTGGTCTTTTTGCGCGAGCGCTCGATCGCCGCCTTGATGTTTCGGCCCATCACATACTGGTGCCCCATGATTCGCATGGCCTGGCGAATGGCCAGCCGCACCACCGGCTCTCCTGACCGGTTGGCGATCCGGGCCAGGGCAGAGCCGATATCGCGCTTTTTGCTGACGCCAACCCGAACCAACCGTCCGGTCAGCATCAGGCCCCAGGTGGATGCGTTAACAAACAGCGAATCGCTCTTGCCGAGATGGGATTCCCAGTCGGCATCGGAGAGCTTGTCAGAGATCAGTTTCTCGGCGGTGTCGTTGTCCGGAATACGCAACAAGGCCTCGGCCAGGCACATCAGGACGACCCCTTCCTCCGATGACAGGTCGTACTCGCGCATGAACGCTTCCATGGCGCCAGCATCCCGGCTTCGTTCACGCACGGCCTTGACCAGGTCAAGCGCGCGCTGATTGATCCGTTTTCGGTCCTTGCTATCCAGACCGATCTCCCCCAGCAGAAATTCGACGTGTTCCGTCTCGTCCGCATACCAGGCGGAATCAAGGCTCAGGGTGTGTGAATCGGCATTGGACGGGGTTTCGACGACAAAATACTGACGGGGTTGGTTCATGATTCGTTCTTTATCAGGAGTGCTGCGATGACGGAAGTTGGCAGTGTAACGCAGCCCGCTGTTGAAGAAATTGCTTTGCCGACGTTTGCGGGCTTCG
>JBGTEC010000226.1:0-10920 GCA_041747995.1 Wenzhouxiangella sp. | reverse complement strand
AAGGCGGTCAAACGCTTTGACCCGGATCAGGGTGTGCGTCTGGTGTCATTCGCCGTGCACTGGATTCGTGCCGAGATCCACGAATTCATTTTGCGCAACTGGCGCATCGTCAAGGTGGCCACCACCAAGGCCCAGCGCAAGCTGTTTTTCAATCTGCGTCGTCAGAAGAAACGCCTTGGCTGGTTGAACCAGGCAGAAGTCAATCGTGTGGCTGAAGAACTCGGTGTCAAACCCGAAGTGGTCACCGAGATGGAATCCCGCCTGGCCGGCCAGGATATCGGCTTCGATATGACCAACGACGATGACGACTCCAACTACGTCGCTCCGGCCGCGTACCTGGAAGGTCTGACCGTCTCGCCTGACGAGGTCGCCGAAGCGGCCGACTGGGAGCAACATCATCACAATCTGCTCTTCGACGGTGTCGAAAGCCTTGATGACCGCTCACGCGACATCATCCAGGCCCGCTGGCTGATGGACCCGAAAACGACCCTGCAGGAACTGGCTGACAAATACGGCGTCTCCGCCGAGCGCATCCGTCAGCTCGAAGCCGTCGCCCTGAAAAAGCTCAAGGCCCGCTTCGAGGCTTGAAGCGGCTGTCGGTTGATTGTGGAAAGGGCCCCGGATAAGGGGCCCTTTTTCTTAGGGCCTCCCGAGACCGAAAAGAATGAACCACAGAGATCACAGAGAGCACAGAGGAAGACAAAAGAAATATTTTCTCTGTGATCTCTGCTTCCTCTGTGGTTCATTCTCTTTTGCCGTAAACAAGGCTTAGAAACCGATCAGTTCGGGTTCCGGCTCCAGTGTGACGCCGAATTCGGCCTTGACCGAAGTGGTGATCAGTTCGATCAGCTTGCGGATATCGATCGGTGAGGCCTGGCCGCGGTTGACCAATACCAGGGCATGGTTTTCGTAGACGGCCGCGTCCCCGAGTGAGTGGCCACGCAGGCCCAGGCGTTCGATCATCCAGCCGGCGCCCAGTTTGACTTTGCCATCGGCCATTGGCCAACAGGGCAGGCCGGCGTTGTCGTTCCGCAAAGTCTGGGCTAACCCGGCATCAACCACCGGATTCTTGAAGAAGCTGCCGGCGTTGGCCAGTCGGCCCGGGTCGGGAAGGCGGTGGCGGCGCAGGCGCATGATGGCGGCGGCCAGCTGGCGCGGGCCGGGCCTGAGATGGCCAACCCGCTCAAGCTCTTCGGCCAGGCTTTGGTAGCTCATCTTAGGAACGAACGTTCGCTTCAGACGCAAGCTGATGCCGGTGATCAGGTAGCGCCCCCGGTCGGTCGACTTGAAGCGACTGTCTCGATAGCCGAACTGGCATTCATCACGCCGAATAGTCACCAGTTCGTTCCGCTGCCAGTCCCAGGCGGTGACGGTTTCGATGACATCGGACAACTCCACGCCGTAGGCGCCGATATTCTGGATTGGCGCCGCGCCCACGGAACCGGGGATCATGGCCAGGTTTTCCAGGCCGTGCAGGCCTCGGGCGATGCAAAGCCGAACAAGTTGATGCCAGTTCTCGCCGGCCCCGGCATGAACCAGTGCTTCGGTTTCGTCAAGCTGAACGACATCGACACCTTTGAACTGGACCAGCAGAATTCGTCCGGGCCAATCGGCCAGAAAAACGGTGTTCGAGCCACCGCCAAGGACGAGCTGTGGCTGGTTGTCGAGGGGCAAGTGCCGCAGTTGTCCGGGATGCTCGAGCTCGATCAGTTCACGGGCTCGGGCGGGCAGACCAAAGGTGCTCAGCTTCGCCAGATCGGCATCGTGAGTGATCACGATCGGATACTGTTCAGGCCTCATCTTCCCAGGCCAGGATGCAGTCCCGGATCAGCTTCGGGCCCTGATAGACAAAACCGGTATAGATCTGGGCCAGGTCTGCACCGGCGCGCTTCTTCGCAGCAGCATCTTTGCCCGAGGTGATTCCACCCAGGCCAATGATCGGAAACTCAGCGCCCAGCATCTGTCTTGCCGCAGCCAGCACTTGGTCGGCTGCATTTCTGACTGGTGCACCGCTCAAGCCCCCGGGCTCATCGGCATGGGCATGTCCGGCCACCGCGCGGCGATCCAGAGTGGTATTGGTCGCGATCAGGCCGTCAATGCCGGAGTCGCCGATCACCTTGAGCGATGCCTTGAGTGCCCCTTCGGTCCAGTCGGGTGCAATCTTGACCAGCACCGGACAGTAGCGTCGATGTTGTTCGGCCAGGCTGGCTCGGAGCTCGACCAGTTCTTTCAGCAACTCGGCAAGCGGACCCGTGTCTTGAAGTGCTCGAAGGTTGGCCGTATTGGGCGAGGAAATATTGACGGTCACATAATCGCAGTGCGGATAGACCCGCTCCAGACAATAGCGATAATCCTCGGGGGCACGCTCGACGGGTGTGTCCTTTTGCTTGCCGATGTTGGCGCCGACGATGGTTTTGGTCCGGCGCTTTTTAAGGCGCTCGACCAGGTAATCCACGCCTTTATTGTTGAAGCCAAGTCGGTTGATCAGGGCCTGGTGCTCCGGCAGCCGAAACATCCGTGGTTTGGGGTTGCCTGGTTGGGGCCGGGGCGTGACGGTGCCGACCTCGATAAAGCCAAAGCCGAGTTGACTCAGGGCGTCAATATAGTCGCCGTTCTTGTCCAGCCCGGCCGCGAGGCCGATCGGATTGGCAAAATCCAGTCCGAAAAGACTCACAGGCGATGACGGTTGGCAGCCCGATACCAATCGGGGCAGGCCGAACGGGCGACCTGCCGCCAGCGCCTTGAGCGCAACATCGTGTGCCGTTTCCGGTGGCAACAGGAACAGCCCGGTTCTCAACCAGCCATACATGACGGTCTGTCTCCGTGTGGTGTCACGCTCGGGTGCAATGTCGCAGGGTATGCAGGGTCAAGCAGGGAAACGCTTTGGCGACGCGAACCGGTCGGCCTCGCGCTTGATCACGACGCTCAGGGCGACGACGCTCAAGGCGGCACCCATAGCGGTTCGCATTGGCATTGCCGCTGCTTTGTCGTCTGTCGGTCCGGCGCTGGCATCGTCGGTCAAGGACGACGCCGGGCCTTGCCCGGACATGGCTGGTCTTTTCAGGCTTCACAGGCAAATTCAGTTCCAATTACAGTTCAAACTTGATGCCCTGGGCAAGCGGCAACTCCGTTGACCAGTTGATGGTGTTGGTCTGACGGCGCATGTAGGCCTGCCAGGAGTCCGATCCGGACTCGCGCCCGCCACCGGTTTCCTTTTCACCGCCGAAGGCGCCACCGATCTCGGCGCCGGAGGTGCCGATATTGACGTTGGCGATGCCGCAATCCGAGCCGCGATGCGACAGGAAATACTCGGCATTTCGCACGTCGGTGGTAAAGATGGACGATGACAGGCCCTGGCGGACATCATTGTGCATCGCCAGCGCTTCTTCCAGTGTCTTGAAAGACATGACGTAGAGGATCGGGCCAAAGGTTTCTTCCTGAACGATATCCCAGTGATTTTCGGCGCGGACGATCGCCGGTTCGACAAAGAACCCCGCGCGGTCGAGGCGCTTGCCACCGGCCAGGACTTCACCGCCCGCTTCCTTTGCCTTTTCGAGTGCTTGTTCGAAGCGCTCGATGGCGTTCTCGTCGGTCAAAGGACCCATCAGGGTGCTGGTATCCAGCGGGTCGCCAATGCGAACCTGGCCGTAAGCCTTGACCAGCGTTTCGGTGACCTGGTCGACGATGGATTCATGCACGAACAGTCGGCGGGTGCTGGTGCAACGTTGACCGGCGGTGCCGACGGCGCCGAAGACCACGGCCGGGATGGCCAGTTTCAGATCAGCGGTTTCATCAATGATGACGGCATTGTTGCCGCCGAGTTCGAGCAGACTCTTGCCCATGCGAGCAGCGACACGCTCGCCTACTTTTCGTCCGATCTGGCTGGAGCCGGTGAATGACATCAGTGCCACGCGTTCATCATCGATAAAACGCTGCGACAATTCATGCCCTGGTTCCATGAAGCAGGTGAAGATCGGCGGATAGTCGGTGCCGGCCAGTGCTTCGTTGACAATATTCTGTACGGCGGCACAGCACAGCACGCCCTTCGGCGAGGGCTTCCAGACCGTTGCGTTGCCGCAAACGGCGGCGAGCAGGGCATTCCAGGCCCAGACTGCCACCGGGAAGTTGAACGCGGTAACGACGCCGACCACGCCCAGCGGGTGCCATTGCTCGTACATGCGATGACCGGGTCGCTCCGAATGCATGGTCTTGCCATACAACATGCGCGACTGGCCAACGGCAAAATCACCAATATCGATCATTTCCTGAACTTCACCGTCGCCCTCGGCCTTGATTTTGCCCATCTCCAAGGCGACCAGCGAGCCCAGCGGATCCTTGTAATCACGCAGCGCGGCGGTGACCAGGCGCACCGCCTCGGCGCGGATTGGTGCTGGTACGGTCTTCCAGCCCTCGGCCGCATCGGCGGCGGTGCGAATGACCTTGTCATAGTCGGCTTCCGAAGCCCCGCTGACCCGGGCGATAACCTGGCCGCTGGACGGGTTGACCGACTCCACCACGTGCTCATCAGAGGCGGACGACCACTGGCCTGGGCCGAAACAGGCGCCGGGATTCAAATCCTTCAGTCCGAGTTGGTCCAGAATCTGCTGATGCTTGCTCATGGTTCGCTGGTCTCCCGATTTTTCATTTCAAAGCCGGCTATTATCGCATTGTTGACGCGTCGGGGCAGCCCGGTCATGTTATTCTTTTGCGTCTGTGTGGGGCTCGGGGCCCGGGCGGCTTACACGGCCACCTGAACACTCACTGAATGAAACTATCCGGTCGAGCCGCTGTCCATTCAGCAGGCCCGGCCGTCAGCTACGGAGCAGGACGGCCCTGATGGGCGAACGTGAAGTTGATCAACTACTCGTTGAGCGGGTACAGAAGGGTGACAAGAAGGCATTCGATGTGCTGGTCGGTAAATACCAGCACAAGATCATCAGCCTGATCTCACGCTACGTATCTGACCACGCCGAAGCCATGGATGTTGCCCAGGAGGCATTCATCAAGGCTTATCGTGCGCTCAAGCGGTTTCGCGGCGACAGCGCGTTTTATACGTGGTTGTACCGTATTGCCATCAATACGGCCAAGAACCACCTGGTTGCGCAGAGCCGCCGACCACCGCTTTCAGATATTGATGCACAGGACGCGGAACAATTTCAGGTCGATACACGTCTGAAAGATCGAGGTTCTCCGGAACACGAATTGCTGAGAGAAGAAATTGAACAGACCATCCACCAGGCCATATCCGATTTACCCGAAGACCTTCGGGTGGCCATCACCCTGCGTGAGATGGAAGCCATGAGTTATGAAGAGATCGCCATGACCATGGACTGTCCAATTGGCACTGTGCGATCTCGGATTTTTCGAGCTCGAGAGGCTATAGACCAGCGCCTTCGCCCCCTGATTGCAAATGACTAGACTGGACGTACACCATGAATGAATCGAACCGGGAGCATCTTTCGTGCCTGATGGACGGCGAGTTGGAACGCAACGCACAGGGCTTTCTCCTGAGACGTTTGTCCAGCGATCCGGAAATGTCACAAGCATGGCGACGCTATCATCTGGTTCGAGCCTGTCTGCATCAGGAGATGGGCAGTGGTTCATGCATAGCCGATCGCGTATCGCGTGCGGTCGCCGAAGAGAACGATCCGATCGTGTCGCCGAGCATGCCCGCCTGGTTGAGGCCGGTAGCTGGTAGCGCGATTGCAGCCGGTGTCGCGCTTGTCGCGATCGTGGGAATCAATTCGAGCCTGCTTGACCGCGGCCAGCCTGAGCTGCTTACGGATCAGCCCGGCTTCGTCAGCCAGCCCAGTTCGCTGGATCAGCCCTTTTCGCGCCAGGCCATCCCGGTTGGTTTCTCCCCGACCAGCGAGGCTGACCGCACGCGCATCAACACCTTTGTGGTACGGCACAACCAGGCCGTTGGCGGCGGCGGGTTTGTCTCTTATCTGCCAATCGTGACGGGCATCCCGGTCGAGGCTGCCGCGTCGTTTGACGAGGCCGAGCTGGATTCGATCGAACCGGGTCAGTGAGCATGCGAAAGTCGGGCGAACTGGTGCGTGCCTGCGCATTGCTGGCACTTGTTTCAGGCAGCCTCCCTGCGTTCGCCGCGTCCGAGGTGCAGGCCTGGCTGGATCGCATGGCTCGCGCCGTTGAAACACTCAATTACCGAGGCACCCTGGTCCACTGGCATGCTGGCCGGGTCGACACGCTGGGTATCGTTCACCGTGCCGATGAAAGCGGGATCCGCGAACGAATCTATTCGCTTGACGGTGAGCCGCGCGAGATTTTGCGCGACGGTGACGAGGTGCGCTGCCTGCTTGCAGGGGATCAGCCACTGGTGGTGCAGCGTCAGCTTGCGACTCGATTGATGCCGAATCTGCCGTTGAATCGTGTGGGCAGCCCCACGCTTTCCTACGACATGTCCCTGGGTGGACGTGAGCGAGTCGCCGGTATGATGGCCCAGATCGTCGAAGTGTCACCACGTGATCAGTACCGCTATGGTTATCAGTTCTGGCTGGAGGAAAAGACCGGCATGCTATTGCGTTCAGCCTTGCTGGATCACCGTGGACGACGACTTCAGCAACTGTCTTTTGTCACCATCGAACTCGGTGTTCCGATCAGCGACCGCGAGCTAGAGCCCGTGTTGATCGACGGCGTCGAATCGACCCTGCAGACCAGTTTGCCCAGCGGTGAGTCGGTTCAGCTGCGGCGCGCTTCTTGGCAGCCCGGAAAAATCCCGGACAGTTTCAAGCTGGTCCACTTCGGAACCGGACAGTCTGTCGATGGCAGCAAGTTTGAACACCTGCTTTACAGTGATGGACTGGCCAGTTTCTCGGTTTACGTTGAAAGCGGTCGGCAGGGCTACGCCAGCAGCCGCCTTGAATCGATCGGCCCGGTGCATGTCTTTACCGGTTTGCTTGATGGACGGCAGGTGACAGTGGTCGGTGAAGTGCCGCGGACCACGGTTGAATACGTCGGCCTCTCGTTGCGCCAGCCCTCGGGGCCGCGGCGGCGTCATTAGCGTTCTTTCAAGGGCTGTTTTATGCCGGGTCTGGTCTGGCAGGTTGCAACAGTAATTGATGCGCAGGATGAGTTGTTGCGTGTTTCATTTGATTCCCTGACAACCTGCCAGCGATGCCTGCAGGGTGAAGGTTGCGGTGCCGGGGTGTTCAGTCGCCTGTTCGCCCGGCGTCAGGCGAATCTGGTGGTGCGCTGTGAACATGAATTCGCAATCGGTGACAGGCTTCGTGTCGGGGTCAGTGGCAGCGGCCTCGTGCTTTCTGCCCTGGCGCTTTATGGACTGCCACTGCTGGGCTTTCTTGTTGGCGCCCTGATTGGCCATGCGCTGGCTGGAGATACCACGGGCCGTGATTTTATCGCGTTAATGTCCGGATTGATGCTTGGCCTGGCGGCCTTCGGGCTGTTTCGGCTCGGCCCTGGGTTGCGACTGAGCCCGAGGATCGAGCGCTTGTCGTGCACAAAAGCGGATTCGGCGCTTGAATCCGATCGAGAGTGAGGCCAAATCCTTAAGGTTCCAAATCCGAGTATTACCTGGAGTTTCCATTATGTATCGACTTGTTTTCGCTCTGTCCTTGACTGCCGGTCTGGGTTTTCAGGCAGCCCTCGCGTCCACGCCGGTTGATTTCACCGACCTGGTGGAAGAATCCATTCCGGCTGTCGTCAATATCGAGACTCTGCGTTTGGGTACCCGACCCACCGAGCGCAGCGAAAGTGGTTCCCAGGCGCCTGAAGACCTGCTTCGTCGTTTTTTTGATTTTCCCTTCGGCGAAGGTGGTCCACGGGGTCAGCCGGATCGACGAGGTGGGGGATCAGGCTTCATCATTGATTCCGATGGGCTGGTGTTGACCAATCACCATGTCATCGAAGATGCCGACGAGATTATCGTTCGCCTGGCCGACCGCCGCGAATATGAAGCCGAGTTGGTGGGGTCGGATGCCGAAACCGATATCGCTGTGCTGCGCATCGCGGCAAAAGGGTTGCCGACTTTGAGCTTTGGAGACTCTGATTCGCTGCGCCCCGGGGAGTGGGTCATCGCGATTGGTTCACCGTTCCAGTTCGAGCAGTCAGTCTCCGCTGGAATCGTCAGTGCCAAGGGCCGTACCCAGGTCCAGCAGCAGTATGTACCCTTCATCCAGACTGATGTCGCCATCAACCGGGGCAACTCTGGTGGGCCACTGATTCGCACTGACGGCACTGTTGTCGGCATCAACTCCTGGATACTCAGCTCCCACGGAGGCAGTATCGGATTGTCATTTGCCATTCCGATCGAAGTCGCCCGCAGTTCCGTCGAACAGTTGATGGAGTTCGGCCGGGTGGTTCGCGGCTATCTCGGCGTCGGCATCGAGGGCATCAGTCGCCAGAAGGCCGATGCTCTGAATCTGGATCGCCCATCTGGCGCCCTGGTCAACCGGGTGGAACCCGGCAGTGCCGCCGAACGTGCAGGCATCGAAGTTGGTGACGTGATCCTAAGATTCAACAATATGACGGTTGATGTGTTTTCCGATCTGCCGCCGCTGGTCGGCATGGTCAGACCGGGCACCGAAGTGCCGGTGGATATCTCCCGCTGGGGCGAGCGCGAGACTGTTCAGGTCACGCTGGACCAGCGCGAGGAGCAGGTTCTGGACGATTCTGGCGTAGCCGATGAGGACATCCAGCCCAGCAACGCGCTGGGGCTGGCAGTGGCACCGTTGGACGCTGACACCCGGCGTCAGCTGGGTGATCCGCAGGGCGGCGTGCTGATTACCAACGTGGAAAGCGACGGTGCCTATCGCGCCGGCGTTCGCCGCGGGCAGGTCGTACTGATGATCAACAACCAACCAGTTACCGACATGGACGACTTCAACGCGATTGTGAAGCGTGTGCCCGAGGGCCGAACTGTTGCCCTTCTGCTTCATCGTCCTGACGGCACGACTACATTCGTCGCCTACACGCCCGAAACGAGTGATTGAATCCGGTCCGGTCTGAAGCGCACGAGCCCGGTATAATTGCCGGTCCTTACCCTGCAGCCCCCGGTTTTGCCGGGGGCTGCTACAAATGGCGCCCATGACAGATACCCGAAACATCCGCAATTTCTCGATCATTGCTCACGTCGACCACGGCAAGTCGACGCTGGCTGATCGGTTTATTCAGTTGTGCGGAGGTCTGAGCGAGCGCGAGATGGCCGAGCAGGTGCTCGACTCGATGGATATCGAGCGCGAGCGCGGAATCACGATCAAGGCCCAAAGCGTCACGCTCAACTACACGGCCGACAATGGCGAGGTCTACCAGCTCAACTTCATTGACACGCCGGGCCATGTCGATTTTTCTTACGAGGTCTCGCGATCGCTGGCCGCCTGTGAGGGCGCGCTGCTGGTCGTCGACGCCGCCCAGGGCGTGGAAGCCCAGAGCGTGGCCAATTGCTATACGGCGGTCGAGCAGGGCCTGGAAGTCATCCCGGTCATCAACAAGATCGATCTGCCGGCGGCTGACCCCGAAAAAGTCCGGCACCAGATCGAAGACATCATCGGCATTGATGCCACCGACGCGGTGCTGGTCAGTGCCAAGACAGGCATCGGTATTCGTGAAGTGCTGGAATCACTGGTCAAGCGTGTGCCGCCTCCGGCCAACAAAAACGGGCCGCTCAAGGCCCTGATCGTCGATTCCTGGTTCGACAACTACCTCGGCGTCAACTCGCTGGTCCGGATTGTCCAGGGCACCTTGCACAAAGGGGACAAGATCCGGGTCATGACCACCGGCGAAGAACACACCGCCGATCAGATCGGCATCTTTACCCCGAAACGAACAATGACGAAGATGCTCGGTTGCGGCCAGGTCGGGTTTATTGCTGCTGGCATCAAGGAAGTCCATGGCGCGCCGGTGGGCGATACCATCACCCAGGCCAAAAACCCTGCTGACCAGGCCCTTCCAGGATTCAAGCCCCTGCAGCCGAGAGTATTTGCCGGCATCTTTCCAGTTGATTCGAGCCAGTATCCGGATCTGCGGGAAGCATTGGACAAGCTCCAGCTCAACGATTCGGCCCTGCAGTTCGAGCCTGAAACCTCGGTCGCTCTCGGCTTTGGTTTCCGCTGCGGCTTCCTCGGCATGCTCCACATGGAAATTGTCCAGGAACGACTGGAACGTGAGTATGACCTTGACCTGATCACGACGGCGCCGACGGTAATTTACGAATTGGCGCTGACCGACGGCCAGGTCATCACGATGGACAATCCGGCCGGCATGCCGGCGCTGAACCTGATTGACGAAATCCGCGAACCGATCATCCTGGCTAATATTCTGGTACCACAGGAGTATGTTGGCGCTGTACTCGGGCTGTGCGAGGAAAAGCGCGGCGCCCAGAAAGACATGCGTTTTCTTGGCGGGCAGGTGCAGCTGAGTTACGAGTTGCCTCTGTCGGAAGTGGTGATGGATTTCTTTGATCGACTCAAGTCGTGCAGTCGCGGCTTTGCCTCGTTCGAGTATGATTTTGTCCGCCACCAGGCCGGCCCCTTTGTACGTCTGGATCTGATGATCAACGGCGAGCGGGTCGATGCGCTCAGCAGCATCGTTCATCGCCAGTTTGCCGAGCGGCGCGGCCGGGACCTGGCCGAACGCATGCGCGAACTGATTCCCCGCCAGATGTTCGATATTGCAATCCAGGCAGCCATCGGCGCTCATATCATCGCGCGCTCCACTGTCAAGGCTTATCGCAAGAATGTCACGGCCAAATGCTACGGCGGTGATGTCAGCCGCAAACGCAAGCTGCTGGAAAAGCAAAAGGCCGGGAAGCGCCGTATGAAAACTGTCGGTCGGGTCGAGATCCCGCAAGAAGCCTTTTTGGCCGTGTTGAGAACTGATAGCGAGAAATGACATGCATTTTGACTACGCCCTGATCCTGACTGCCCTGACCCTTTTGACCGC
>JBGTEC010000225.1:0-11452 GCA_041747995.1 Wenzhouxiangella sp. | reverse complement strand
CCGAGGTCCAATTCGATCACATCGCTGAACACGGGGTCGGCATCGCCATCTTCACGCCACATGCCCTGGGCGCGGGCGTAGGCTTCAACCAGAGCCAGGCGATCGGCGGAGCGGCCCGAGAGTTCCAGGTAGCGGATGGTTTCGGCATCGATCGGGAAGATGGCGCAGGTCGAACCGAACTCCGGTGACATGTTGCCAATGGTGGCGCGGTCGGCCAGGGGCAGGTGGCTCAGGCCGTCGCCGTAGAACTCGACGAACTTGCTGACCACGCCCTTCTTGCGCAGCATCTCGGTGATGGTCAATACCAGATCTGTGGCGGTGGTGCCTTCAGGCAGTTTGCCAACCAGTTTGAAACCGATCACTTGCGGTACCAGCATCGAAATCGGCTGGCCGAGCATGGCCGCCTCGGCCTCGATGCCGCCCACGCCCCAACCAAGAATGCCAAGGCCGTTGATCATGGTGGTATGCGAATCGGTGCCGACCACGGTATCGGGCCAGGCCATCAGTTCGCCATTGACCTCTTCGCCAAAGACCACGCGCGACAGGTGTTCCAGGTTGACCTGGTGGACGATGCCGGTGTTGGGCGGGACGACCTTGAAATTATCGAATGCACCCTGGCCCCAGCGCAGGAAGGCATAGCGTTCCTTGTTGCGCTGGAATTCAATTTTGTTGTTCAGGTCCAGCGCTTCGGCCCTTCCATAGTTGTCGACCTGGACCGAGTGATCGATAACCAGTTCGGCCGGTGAGAGCGGGTTGATGCGGTTCGCCTTGCCGCCCAACGCCTTCATGGCATCGCGCATGGCGGCCAGATCGACGATGGCGGGCACCCCGGTAAAGTCCTGCAACACGACCCGGGCCGGAGTGAATGCGATTTCCTGGTCCGGTTCGGCTGCCGGATCCCAGTTGGCCAGCGATGCGATGTCGGTGTCGGTGATATTGGTTCCGTCTTCATGACGAAGCAGGTTTTCGAGGAGGATCTTGAGTGAAAACGGCAGCCGGTCGACGCTGCTGTGCTTCTCGGCGAGTTTTTTCAGGCTGTAAAAGCCGAACGATTTGCCGTGGGCGGTTACTGTGTCACGGCAGCCGAGCTCATCACGCATGGTCGATACTCCAGTCAGAATTGTTTGGCAGGGCAGCCGCATGCGACCAACCTGGGTCATCCATCTATTTTAGCATGTGATGGCGGACACACTGGCATCGCTCGACTTCTATAAAGGGCAAGCTACTTCAATTGCGCGCACGCTCTCATGCCAGTTTGCGGGCAGGACCGTGATCACCAGCAGCCGTCCCTCCAGCGCATCCCAGCAGGCGACATGAGCCGGTGCGCCTGGTTCGGCGGGAGCGAGCAGACTGGCGAGGGTGTCATCATCGAGCGTGGCCGGTGGCAGTCTTGCCAGGCGGGTCGCCAGGCCGTCCGCCAGTTGCTGTTGGCGGGCCTCGATTTCGTCGGGAAGCGTGGGTAACACCCGGTGCAATAGTGGCTGGTCTTGCAGGGGTGGCATGACGATGCCGCCCTGGGCGTTGCGAAAGGCGACCACGAAACCTACGGTATCGGGCACGAGCAGCAGGGTCAGGCCAGGATGTTCCTGTACGTGTCGCGGCACGGTGTCGACCAGGACGCGGACGCTATCCTGTACATCGCGATAGGCTGCAATTTGCTGTACGGTCAACAGGCTGCCCAGTAAAGCCGCCACCACCATGCAGGCGGCGACGAGTGATTGCCGGGGAAGTGATGCCAAGCCGACGCCGAGTCCGATGACGCCCCAGGCCAGCGGACCGTAAAGCAGTCGTCCGCCTTCGCCCCCGACTTCCAGGCCGCCAAGGCTAAGCAGGGTTGCAAGTCCCAGTCCGGCGCCGGCGGCAACAAGCCCAAATGCCAGGCTGAGTTGCGGCCCGCGGCTAAGCATCGGAACCAGGGTGAACATCAATACCACGCTAGCCAGCCAGCCAAGGGACATCAGGGTATTGCTGGCGAACAGCGATGACCACCAGAGTGGCAATGAAGCAAGGATGCCGATTCCATCCGTGGTGGCTGTCAACGGGTTGCGAAGGATCAGCGCGCGCAGGATCATGAAAGCCAGCGCCAGTAGACCGGCCAGGAGTAGCGCGCCCAATCGATGGTGTCCGAGGCGGCCCGGCCAGACCAGTGCGAGGCACAGGATCTGCAATGGCAGGATCACGGCCGATTCCTTGAAGCCCAGGGCCGGCACAAGCAGCAAGGGCAACATCCACGGTGACCACTGCCGGTCCGGTTTCGATCCCGAACCCGGCCGACCGGCCCAAAACCAGGCGCCAGCCAGGCAGAACAGGGTAACGGCCGCGTCGGCCCGGGCCGAGACCCAAGCAACCCCTTCCATGATGAGCGGATTGAGCCCGAACAGGATTGCCGCCAGCGCAGGTAAAACGATCGGTGCCCGACTCGGTAATGCGGGATGGGCCCAGGCAGACCAGGCCAGCACGCGACGCACGAGCAGTACAACCAGGCAGACGTTGGCAAGGTGCATCAGCAGGCTGGCAGCGGCCCAGCCAGGATACCAGTCGGAGAATGTCAGGAACAGCAGGGCAATACTGGTCATCATCGCCGGCCGGTAGAAATTGCCGACTGCATCGACCGGGTTGTGGAAAAACGCCAGCGTGCCGCTCCATAACTCATTGGCGGCAGCCTGGCTGTAGGCGCGGTACAGGTTCGGCACATCGTCACTGAGCCAGAATCCGCCAAGCAGCGGCCAGAGCACTGCGAAGGTCAGGGCCAGCGCCGGGAGCAGGGTCAGGGCCAGGTCAATACGGTTCGGGTGGCGGGCGTCAAGCAGGGTGGCATTGAGAATAAAGCTGATGGGTACTATCACCAGCAAAGCCATGGCCTGTCCAGGACGCGGACCGATATCGTGGGCCACAACCAGCCATTCCAGCAGCCCGGCGTTGATGAGCCAGGTGGTCAGGTAGATCAGGGGGTAAACCCCGGCCTGCAGCCAGCCAGGTTGAGCCTGAAAGACCCAGCGACTATTGCCCAGCCAGGCAATGGCAATTCCGAGCAGGTAGGCCAGAATCAATGCGACCTGGTGTGACAGCCAGGTGACCAGCAGGGCGAAAAACAGCCAGGTCAGGAGCGTATTGGCAGCGCCCACGACCAGAAAGCGAACAGACGGGCGGGCCAGCAGGGCGTCGAAGCTCATTTGTTCTGGTCAGGCACCGGCCAGCCTTGAAACGCTCGCTTCATGAGGAGGCTGGACCGGACTTGATCTCGGCGAGAAATTCATCGTAGTCGCGGATGTAATCCGTCGGGTCATAAGGTGCCGAAGCCAGCACCAGCAGCACTGCATCGCCAGTGTATCGGAACTGCGAGGCCCAGATCAGCGGCGGGATATGCAGGCCGGTTTCCGGTGTGTCCAGGCGGTACTCTTCGCGATGCTCGCCATCGTCGACCATCACGGTCACGGCGCCGTGCACGCACATCAACATCTGGTGGCATTGACGGTGGGCATGCTCACCGCGTATTTCGGCGCTGGGAACCTGGAACACCAGAAAGCTGCGCTGTGGCGTGAACGGCAGGTCCTCGAATTCGGTGGCGGTCAGATGACCACGCATGTCCGCGACCCGGGTCATCCGGATGACGCGCACCCCATCGACCCGACTGTCTACCGGTGCTGGTGGCGTGGACGGGCTTTCGGCAGTCTTCTGGCTGCGGTTTGAATCCACGTAGCCGGTAATCCGGGCTGGATTGCCGCGTACGATGGCGTGCGCCGGCACCGACCGGGTAACCACGGCGCCCGCACCGATCATGGCCCCGGGGCCAATGGTCAGGCCCGACAGGATGGTGGCATTGGCCCCGATCGAGGCACCCCGGTGCACCCGCGTCTCCGGATAGTGTGTCAGGTGCTGACCGCTGCGCGGAAACGGGTCGTTGCAGAAAGTGGCGTTGGGACCGACAAAGACATCATCCTCGAGCACGATACCGTCCCACAATTGGACGCCGCTTTTGATCGTGACGCGGTCACCAATGACCACCTGGTTTTCGACAAAGACCGAATCACACAGGTTGCAGTCACGCCCGATGCGAGCGCCGGGCAGGATGTGGGCAAAGGCCCAGATGCGGGTGCCTTCACCGACCTGATCGCTCTCGCACAGCGCCTGGGGGTGGATCATGATGAGGCTCCCTCGAATTTTTGATGACGCATGACCACAGCCAGCGGGCGTTGCTTCGTGTTCTCGTAAACCCGCCAGACGTAACTGCCGATCACGCCCAGCCCGAACAGGTTCAGACCCGAAAAGAAAACGATGGTCACTACAGTGGCAGTATAGCCGGGTACTTCGATGATGCCACTCAATCGGGCGGCCAGCACCCCGATGCCCAGCAGTACGCTGGCGATCAATCCCAGCAGGCCGAGCAGGATGAAGGCCCGAATAGGCAGATCGGTAAAGGCGAACAGGCTGTCGAGAAAATACTTGCGCTTGGCCTTGAATGACCAGCCGCTGGTACCAGACAGACGCGGAGCCCGATCGTAGGCGATTTCCCGACGGCGAAAGCCGAGCCAGAACAACTGGCCGATCAGTGAACTATGGGTTTCGTGCAGTCGCAGCAGTTGCTCGCGGAAGGCTCGATTGCAGCCAAAAACATCCACCCCGCCGCGTGGAATACCGGGTTCGACCAGCCGGCGGCTCAAGCCCCAGAAAGTCCCGGAAGCCAGGCGCGAGAGCAGTGGATCACGGCGCGAGGCCCTCGTGCCGATCACGACATCTGCTTCATCGCCTTGCAGCACCTGAAGCATTTCCACAACCAGGCCGGCCGGTTCCTGCAGGTCGGCGGCCATGACAGCGAAAAAACGTCCGCGCGCCGCTTGCAGGCCGGCCCTGATTGCAGCGAAGGAGCCAAAGTTTCTCGACAGGGCCAGCAATTGAGATGGAAAGGCAGCGTTTATCAAGCCGGCAGTCAATTGCTGGAAACAGTCGTCCGGGCTGCCGTCGACCACCAGCACCGCCTCGATGCCACCAGGTACATCCCGGTGCAATTGATTCAGCCGGTCCAGCAGCGCCGGAATATGTTCGGCGTTACGGTACACCGGCACGACGACAGTAGAGTCCGGGACAGCGCGATCCGGAACGGTGCAGTCGAGGGCCGAATCAGGGCTGGAATTGGTTGCAGGTGTCGATGACATGGTCAATTTCCTGTTCGCTCAGGGCCGGATGACAGGGAAGGCTGAGGATCTCCCGTGCCCGACGGTCGGTTATCTCCAACTTGTGTTCGGGAACCCGGCCGCGCCAGGCGGGCTGAGCATAATCTGGCCGAGGGTAATGGACGGCCGACTGGATGTCGCTGGCAGCAAGGTGGTCCGCCAGCGCATTGCGTTCAATGGCAGTGATCGGGAAAAGGTGGAAAACATCGGCCGGGCTGTCCGGCCGATGGGGCAGGGTGATCCATTGGTTATCGATTTGTTCCAGATAGCGTCGGCCAATCGCGCGCCGCCGCAGGTTTGCCATCGCCAGGGTGGGAAGCCGCGCACGCAGGCACGCTGCCTGGATTTCATCCAGCCGGCTGTTGCGCCCGCCTGGAATCGAGCTGCTGTACTTGTCGGTCCACCCGTACTGGCGCAGGGCATGGATACGTTCGACCAGGACCCGATTTCGCGCAAACACCGCACCGCCATCGCCCAATGCACCCAGGTTCTTGGTCGGGTAGAAACTGAAGCAGCCCACATCACCCCAGCTGCCGGCCGGGTTGCCGTCCATGCTGGCGCCGTGGGCCTGAGCGCAATCTTCGATGACCAGCAAATCAGCCTGGCGTGCCTGGTCCATCAGTGCGCGCATCGGTGCCATTCGGCCGTACAGATGAGTGATGATCAGGGCGCGAGCACGGCTTTGACGTGCCAGGGCCAACAGCTGTGCCGGATCCAGCAGCCCATCATCGCAATTGACCTCGGCATAGACTGGGCTTGCCCCACAGGCCAGAATGGCCGAGGTGGCATAACCACCGGCATTGGCCACGGTGATCACGGTATCACCAGGTCCAATTTCCAGCGCACGCAACGCCAGTTCCAGGGCATCGGTGCCATTGCCGACGCCGGCCAGAAAACCGCCGCCAAGGTATTCCGAAAATTCCTGCTCGAACGCCTCGACTTCGCGACCGAGGGCAAACCAGCCCGAATCAAGAACCCGGGTCATTGCCGCATGCAATTCCGGCCTGATCGGTTCAAGCTCGCGTTTGAGGTCATTCAGTGTGATCACGCCCGGTATGCTACCCGAAAGCGTGCAGAGCATCTATCAACCCGGCTTGCGATGCTGGGCATCAAACAACACAGGTCTCTCGAGGTCGTCTTGATATTTGAGCGGTGTTCAGGCAGTGAGCAGTTGTTCGGCCTGATGCAGCATCTTGCGGCGCTGGAAAACCAAACGCCATTGGCGACCACCCACCTGGCGCCACAGAAAGGCCGAGCGGATACCGGCCAGAAGCAGCGCGCGGATGAAGGCGACTTTTTCGGGTTGCTTCAGGTATTCCGGCTTGCCGTTGATGGACAGGCGAAAGTCCATGTTAGAGATATGGCGCTGATAGGCATCGGCCAGCTGGGCCAGGACGGACTCATCCAGAGTCTGCTCGCTGTCGCGCCAGGCAGACTCGATCAGCTCGATTTCACGGCCAAGCTCGGCCTGACGACTGCCATCATTCTCGATCTTCACGCCCAGCTTTGCCATGCCCAAAGCGTAGTTCAGGCTTTGCAGGTTGTCGGTGCTGCTGGTTGCACTGAACAGCTCAACCATCACCCGCAGGCCGAGCTTGACGCCGCCAAGGCCGCCGTAAACGTCTTCCGTTGTTTCGGGGGTCATGCTGAAAACGCTGTCCAGACTGGCCCTGGCCGCCTGTTGGCTGCAGTTGCCGGACGTTGCGATCTGGCGCACCAGTTCGCTGGCCTGCAGCATGCCGGCAAAGGCGATAGTGGCGTCTCTCATGAAGTCTCCTGCATGGGTTCTGGTACGGGCACGTTGGAGGCGGTAATGACGCCGCCGCCGAGGCATTCATCGCCATCGTACATCACCACCGACTGTCCGGGGGTTACCGCACGTTGCGGCTGGTCGAATTCGATCACCAGGTGGTCCGGCCCGGCGCTCATTACAGTGCAGGCCTGGTCGGGCTGCCGGTAGCGAACCTTGGCTGCCAGACTCGTCCCGGCCGCCGGCGGCCGGCCACGAATCCAGTTCAGCCCGGCAGCCCAGAGACGGGTCGACATCAACAGCGGGTGGTTGCTGTCCTGGACCGCGTAGAGAACATTGTTGTCGAGATCCTTGCTGGCAACAAACCATGGCGCTTCCGGAAATCCCTTCAGGCCGCCAATATCAAGGCCCTTGCGTTGGCCCAGCGTGTAGTGAATGAGCCCGCGGTGGCGGCCAATCAGTTGCCCGTCGGCGGTGAGGATCTCGCCCGGCTCGGCGTCCAGGTAGCGGTCGATGAAACTGTCGAAGTTGCGCTCGCCAATAAAACAGATGCCGGTGGAATCCTTTTTCGTGGCCACCGGCAGATTGGCCTCGGCAGCCATGCGGCGCACCTCGGACTTGTCCAGTTCGCCCAGTGGAAACAGGGCATGGGCGAGCTGTTCCTGGGTCAGGGCATGAAGAAAATAGCTTTGATCCTTGTTGCCGTCGCGACCCTTGAGCAATGAGACGCTGCCGTCGGGGTTGTCCCGACGGCGGGCGTAATGGCCGGTCGCGATCAGGTCGGCACCCAAGTCCTGCGCGTGCTCGACGAAGGCCTTGAACTTGATCTCGCGGTTGCAGAGCACATCCGGATTCGGCGTGCGTCCAGCGCGTAGTTCCTCCAGAAAATACTCGAAGACTTCTTCCCAGTATTCATTGGCGAAATTGCGGGCATGGAAGTCGATCCCCAGTATTTCGGCCACCTGCCGGGCATCCTCGGCATCTTCGGCCGCCGTGCAACCGGAATCCGGGTCTGCCTCTTCCCAGTTTTTCATGAACATGCCGGCGATGCGCGCACCCTGCTGCTTGAGCAGCCAGGCCGTGGTGGAAGAGTCCACGCCACCGGAAAGTCCAACCATGATCAACTTGTTATGCATGCCGCCTATATGGGGTGTCCGAAGGCCCTGCCAAAGGGTGATCGGGCGTGCCACTCATCAGCTTTCCCTGAACAGCTCGGGGATCATGAGGTCGATGAAGCGTTCTGATTGCGGTGACAGGTAGGCGCCGCGCCGCATGACTACGCCATAGGAGCGGCGGGGGAAGTAATCGCTCATGTCCCGCACCAGCAGGCGGTCGCGGTCAGCATCGGTGATGCAGATGCTGGTGACGATGGAAATGCCCATACCGAGCGATACGTACTTCTTGATGACCTCCCAGCCGCCGACTTCCAGAGTGACCCGAAAGGGCATGCCATGTTTCTGAAACACCAGATCGACCATCTGGTAGGTGGTCAGGCGGCGCGGTGGCAGAATCAGGCCATGCGGGCTGATGTCGGCCAGGCTGATCCTGCGCCGCCGGCTCAGGGTGTGTTCCGGGCTCATGATCAGGACCGGGTTGAAGTGATAGATCGGTCGGTAGTCGATGTCCGGTGGCACATCGAGCATCGAGCCGACCGCGAAATCAACCTCGTCGGAACGAATCATTCCCAGCCCATCGGCACCGGTCACGTTGTGCAGGTGGACGAAGATGCCGGGATGCTTGCGACGAAATCGCATCAGGAGAGAAGGAAGTAGGTGCATGATGGTCGATTCGCCGGCTGCAATACGGATCTCGCCGGAGTCCAGTGACCCGTAGCGGCGGGAAAAATCATCCGGCAGCGCATCGAGCCGATCAACCAGTGGCCGAGCCATCTCCAGCAGCGCCTTGCCTGCCGGGGTCAGTTGCATACGCGGTCTATGACGCTCGAACAAGGTTTTCCCCAATTCATCCTCCAGCGCCCGAATCTGCTGGCTGATCGAAGGCTGGCTCAGAAACAGCTTCTCTGCCGCCGCCGACACACTGCCGGTGCGGGCAGTCTGGATGAAGGCGCGGAGGTGTTTTAGGAAGTTGCCTTTGTACATGTGAGGCGGGGGAAAGGTAAAAAGGTGAAAGGTGAAAGGGAAAAAAGATCTCCTTCTTTCCCCATTTTTACCTTTTTACCTTTCAACCTTTTTACCAAGTATTGGCGTAACCAATACTTTACATCAAAACATTTAATTTGCCAAATACTCCCCTGGGCCACTAGGCTTGCTTCATCACCATACGGAAGCGAACGGAGTATGAACCAACCATCGCAGCAGCATCCTGGGGAACGGTTGAGTGCAGAGAGTCAGCCGGTATTGACCAAGGCCGTGCCGGATTCGGCGCGGCATTTGTTTTCGACCGGCTTATTGAACCTGTTGGGCAAACTGGGGGGGCGGTACAGGCCGCGCGTGGATGAGTTGCTCGCCGCGCGGGTCGAGCGGCAGAAGCAGTTCAACGCAGGCCAGGTGCCTGACTTTGATCCCGAAACAGCCGCGATCCGCCAGGGCAGCTGGAAAGTCGCGCCGATACCGGAGGATCTGCGCGACCGGCGGGTGGAGATTACCGGGCCGGTCGAGCGCAAGATGATCATCAATGCCCTGAACTCCGCGGCGAAGGTCTTCATGGCCGACTGTGAGGATTCGTCCACCCCAAGTTGGTCGAACATGGTCGACGGCCAGGTCAACCTGTATGACGCCGTGCGACGCACGATCGAGTTGACCGCGCCGAACGGCAAGCATTACAAGCTTGAGGGCAAGCCGGCGGTATTGATCGTCCGTCCACGCGGCTGGCACCTGGATGAAAAGCACGTCGAGCTTGACGGCCGGGCTCTTGCGGGCGGTATTTTCGATGCGGCAGTCTATCTTTACAACAATGCCGAGACATTGATTCGGCAAGGCTCGGGTCCCTACCTGTATCTGCCCAAGCTTGAAAGCTGGCATGAGGCTGAATTATGGGAACAGGTGCTGACCGATATTGAGAAAGCGCTGCAGCTCAAGCCCGGTACGATCAAAGTCACCGTGTTGATCGAGACCTTGCCGGCGGTATTCCAGATGGACGAGATCCTGCACGCGCTCAAAAGTCGGATCGTTGGTCTCAACTGTGGCCGATGGGACTATATTTTCAGCTATATCAAGTGCTTCCAGGCCCATCCTGACAAAGTGCTGCCGGATCGGGCGCAGGTCACGATGACCGTTCCGTTCCTGCGCGCCTACTCGCAGTTGCTGATCCGGACCTGCCACGCCCGCGGAGCATTTGCCATGGGCGGAATGGCCGCCCAGATTCCGATCAAGGGTGATGAGGCAGCCAATGAGCAAGCCCTCAAGCGCGTCCGCGAAGACAAGGAACGCGAAGCCGGTGACGGCCACGACGGTACCTGGGTGGCGCATCCGGGCCTGATCCCGATCGCGCGGGAGATTTTCGATCGCCATCTCCAGGGTCCCAACCAGTTGCACCGGTTGCGGGAGGACGTTCAGGTGAGCGCCGGGGATCTGATCACACCGTGCGAGGGCACCATTACCGAGGCCGGCGTGAGAGGCAATCTGAATGTGGCCATCCGCTACATGGCGGCCTGGCTCAATGGCCAGGGCTGCGTTCCCATCAACAACCTGATGGAAGACGCCGCGACTGCCGAGATTGCCCGCTCCCAGGTATGGCAGTGGATTCGCCATCCGGCCGGCCGGCTGGACGACGGTCGTGACATTGACCAAGAACTGGTCCGGGTCTGGCATACGGAGGAACTGGACAAGATCCGTTCAGAGATGGGCGAAGCTGCCTTCAACGAAGGCAGCTACCAAACTGCTGCTGACCTGCTGGCGGAAGTAACCGCCAGCGACGAGTTAGTCGAGTTTCTCACGCTGCCGGCGTACCAGCGGCTGGATTGACGATTTTTAAGAAAACCCCCATGACCCAACATCAAGCGGAGCAGTATTCAATGACCAATGTGAACAATATCATCGAGATGGAAAAGGACTGGCTGGAAAACCCGCGCTGGAGAGGCGTGAAGCGGCCCTACGATGCCGCTGAGGTGATGCGCTTGCGCGGCAGCATCACTGTGGAGCATACGCTCGCCCGCCTGGGCGCCGAAAAGCTGTGGCGGTTGATGCATCAGGAAAACTACGTGAATGCACTGGGCGCGCTGACCGGTAACCAGGCCATGCAGCAAGTCCGGGCCGGGCTCCAGGCGATCTACCTGTCAGGCTGGCAGGTTGCCGCCGACGCCAACCAGGCCGGACAGATGTATCCCGACCAGTCGCTCTACCCGGTCGATTCGGTGCCGTCGGTGGTTCGCAGGATCAACAACACCCTCCGGCGGGCCGATCAGATTCAGAGCTCGGAAGGCAAGGGCGACATCGACTGGTTCGCGCCGATCATTGCCGATGCCGAGGCTGGCTTCGGCGGCGTGCTCAATGCCCACGAGCTGATGAAGGATATGATCGATGCGGGCGCCGCCGGCGTGCACTTTGAAGATCAACTGGCATCGGCCAAGAAA
>JBGTEC010000224.1:0-2742 GCA_041747995.1 Wenzhouxiangella sp. | reverse complement strand
TGTGGCCGAAACCGCCGAGCGCGGTCGCGAACCGCGTCTGAGCTACAGCGGTCAGGACTTCGACATCCGCGTATTCGGCGACACCGCCGTGGTCACCTTCACCCTGATCGCCAGCCGCAACGGGGCCACGGAGTTACAGTTCTACAACACCGGTGTTTTCCGCAAGCGTGACGATCAGTGGCAAGCCATCGTGTGGCAGGCAACGCATGCGGCGACGGAGCGGAAAGAATCATGACCCGTGCCTACGCTGCTCAATCGCCGGAATCCGGTCTCGCTCCTTTCACCATTGATCGGCGCGATCCGCGCCCCGACGATGTTGTCATTCACATCGACTATTGCGGTATCTGTCATACCGATTTGCATTCGAGCCGCCACTGAATCCGGGCGCTCTGCTGTTCAAGCGGTTGACACTGGCCGGTTCTCTGATCGGTGGCTTGCCCGAAACCCGGGAGATGCTGGAATTCTGCGCTGAACACGGAATCAGTTGCGATATTGAAATGCTGGACATCCGGAAAATCAATGAAGCCTACGAGCGCATGCAGAAAGGTGATGTGCGATATCGGTTTGTGATTGATATGGCGACATTGGGAGATTGAGGTCGGAGGTCAGAGGTCAGTGGTCGGGAGACGGAGGACGGAGGACGGTGCGTCTGGGCGTCAGCCGTTATAGTGAACCGGCTTTTTCAATTCACTGGTGTCTCATGCATAAACTGCTCCGCACGCTTTCTCCCGGCCCTCTGTTCGGGCTGTTACTGATTGTGTTCGTCACCTGCCCGGCCTCGGTGCTGGCCGGTGACATCTCGGCGCGCGACCTGCGCGGCGCGCAGTCTCAGGAAGGGCTTTTTACAGTCCACACATTCGACGACGGTCGCCTTGTCTTCGAAATTCCCGAGCGGATGCTCGGGCGCGACATGGCGGTGATGAGCCGCTACGCGAAAGCCCAGGAAGGACTGGCCGAGCGTGGCGGCGGCGACCGTATGAGTGCCAACATGGTGGTCTACTGGGAACGGCGCGGCAATCGCATTGTCTTGCGCACACGCACCCATGCCAACACCGCCGACGCGGATTCGCCGTTGGCGCTGGCTGTGGCCAATTCCAACTTCGCCCCAGTGCTCGCCGCCTTTCCCGTTGTCATGGAACGGGACGGCAATGCCATCATCGACGTGACCGAGCTCTACCTGGGCGACCATCCGTCGTTTTCCTTCCCGCGCGAGCGCCGCGAGGAGCTGGGCATCCGCGAGTTCGACGCCGACAGAAGCTGGCTGGAGTGGGCGCGCGCCTTTCCGAAGAACATCGAGATTCGTGCAGTGCGCAGCTATGATGCCGAAAAACCGCCGTCCAACCCGCGCGGCGGAACGGTCTCGTTCGAGATCAACCATTCCATGATCCTGCTGCCCGAAGAACCGATGATGCCGCGTCTGGCCGACGAGCGGGTCACCTACATCACCGTCACCCAGACCGACTACTCGCGTGACTTCCAGGGCGTGCGGCCGCACCAGTACCTGCGCCGTTACCGACTGGAACCGAAAGACATGGAAGCGTTCCGGCGCGGCGAGCTGGTCGAGCCGAAAGACCCCATCATCTGGTACATCGACCCGGCCACGCCGGAAGAATGGGTACCCTACTTCAAGGCCGGCATCATGGAATGGGCCTCGGCTTTCGAAAAGGCCGGCTTCAAAAACGCGGTGGACGTGAAGCTCGCGCCGACCGAGGAGGAGGACCCCGACTTCAGCCTGCTCGATGCCCGTTTCAACGTCATTCGCTACGTGGCCACGCCGGTGCGCTCGGCCAACGCGGGCGGCGATGTGGTCGACCCGCGCTCCGGCGAGGTGATCCGCGGCCACATGAACATGTATCACGGGCTGGCCGAGCGCCTGCGCTGGTGGCTGGTCTCGCAGGTCGCCACCGCCAACCCGCGCTTTCGCACCAATGAGCTGTCCGAGGAAGACCTCGGTGAAGCACTACGCTACGTGGTCTCGCACGAGATGGCCCACGCCATGGGCCTGCCGCACAACCAGCGCGCCAACTTCGTTTACCCGGTCGAGAGCCTGCGCGACCCTGATTTCGTTGCCGAGTGGGGCCACTCGGCCTCCTCGGTCGGGCGCACCCGCTACAACTACATTGCCCAGCCCGGCGACGAGGTGCCGCCCGAGCGGCGCATCGGCAGGTGGGACGAGTTCGCCATCCTGTGGGGCTACCGCCCGATCCCTGACGCCACCACGCCGCAAGAAGAGCTTGAAACCCTCAACGAGTGGATCCTTGAGCGTGCCGATCAACCCTGGTTTCGCTCTGCCCTGGCCCAGTTCGGCATGGACGTGGAATGGGACCCCTACCGTATGACCGAGGGCATCTCCGACGACCCGGTCCAGGCCGCCGAGTACGGCATGCGCAACCTGCGTGAAGCCACCCGCAACCTCACCGACTGGGTGCTCTCGCCGGGTGACGACCACTACGAGCTCGAAACCCACTACCTGCAGAACCTGACCCAGTGGAACCGCTACGCCGAGCATGCCGCCGCCGCGATTGGTGGCTCATGGACCCACCACAAGCGCGTCGGCGAAGAAGGCCCGGTCTACACGCCCATCGAACCCGACTACCAGCGCCGTGCCATGGCCTTCATCGACGAGCACGTGCTGAGCACGCCCGACTGGGCGCTGGATATGGACATGCTCAGAAGGCTTGAGCACGCCGGCGCCGTCGAACGTATCCGCGCCTACCAGGAACTGGCCGTGCAACGCCTGCT
>JBGTEC010000223.1:0-11180 GCA_041747995.1 Wenzhouxiangella sp. | reverse complement strand
AGCCAACGCCAGGGTCAGAGTAAGGCCGGGCATACGGTTCTGCTCGCCCCAGTGCCGGACAAGCCGGCCGGCCAGCCAGCCGAGCAGCAGACCGACCGGCACAGCCAGCAATATGCTTCTCATGGACGCGACACCGACCTGAAACGGGGAGAAGACCTCCTGGGCCACAACCACGCTGGCCAGAGAAGTGAAAATAACAATAGTGAATGAGTCGTTGAATATCGACTCGCCATGCAACAACCCAGTCAGTCGATGGGGAATGGAAAAACGCGCCAGGACCCGCTCCACCGATGTCTTGTCAGTGGCCGCTACCGCGGCGCCGACCAGCAGACCATGGACATAGGGCATATCCAGCAACCAGGCAACGGGCAATCCTATTACGATCGTGGTGAGGGGAATACCGAGCAGGACCATTACGCTGATCGGGGCCGCTCCACGAAGCAGCAACCCGACGTCCAGGTTTCGTCCGGCCGAAAAGATAAGGACCGGCAAGATCAGCCCCAGAATAACTTCCGGCGTCGGCTCAGCGGCTGGCAGGAGGGCCGACATCGGCGACAGCAGGCCGTAACCGATACCGGCCAGCAACAACCACGACTCGGCCGGCAAGGGGCTTTTCGAGGCGTAGTGCCTGATCACCGCTACCAGCGCGAGAAAGGCGCAGGTCGCGGCGAGCATGATTGTGAACGCGGGATTGAAATCCTGCATCAGCGCTGATGGCGTGGAAGTCTGTCAGTCATTCGGTGCCATGCGCCACTTCACTCGGCAGTAACCGATTCGCGGTCACCTGACCTTGTGGCCGGCTCGATTTCGGCGACCGGCTCTGCCGCAACCACCCGATCACGTCCGGAGCGCTTTGCCATGTACAGTGCCTGGTCGGCCCGCTTTAGCATAGCGGCGAGACTGTCGCCAGGAAAGTGGTACTGCGCCACGCCAATCGATACGGTCATATCAAGTCCATCAAGCTGCCCCTTATCAACCATCGACTGCAAGGACGACCGAATCCTCTCGGCCACCAGCACACCACCGGGCTTATCGGCGCCCGGCAAAAGTACGGCAAATTCCTCGCCGCCCATGCGGGCGACCACATCTTCCTGGCGCAGGCACTGAACGAGGCAATCATGAAAGGCGATCAGTGCCCTGTCGCCGGCGTCATGACCGTGTGTGTCATTGATCCGCTTGAAGTGGTCGAGATCGAGCATCAGTGCGCAGGCAGGACGGTCCAGCCGCTGGCAGCTTGCGAGTATGTTGTCACTGAACGATTCGAATGCTCGTCTGTTCAGGGCGCCGGTCAATGGGTCGGTGGCGGCCAGGACGCGTAACTGGACATTTGCCCGGCCCGCGTGGAGCAACAGGAATCCGAAACTGGTGGCAATGGGTATCACGGCAAAAACCACCAGTGCGGCTTGCTGAAAGATTGATTCGGCAGCGCTGATGCCCGGGTGAACCAGGGTGTCAAGCAAGCGGAGCAAGAGGCCGCCTGCGCCGCAAAGAAACACGATGGAGGTCAGCCGCGCCGCCCGGGCGATCGCTGTGCCAGTCACTCGGTTCAGGGCACCAGCCACTGCCTGACGAGCCTGATTGAACAGAGTGACACCGATCCACAGCATCAATCCTCCCCCAGACAGCGAGACCAGGGCCACGCGGGCATCAAAACTTGGCTGCTGATAGGTGAACCAGAAATTGCCGAGGGCGATGATCAGGATAATAGACAACAGCATAACCTGCCGCTCGGGAAGGCCGAAAAAAACCCGGACAGCCTGAAAATAAGCGGCAATGGCCAGAATAGACAGCGTGTTAACCAGAACGACAGCGACCAAGACCGGCGCCTCGCGTGCGAAGGTGAAAAGGAGCCAGAAAACCGCCTGGACAACGACCGCCCGGGTCCATATCTCCAGGGATCTGCGGGTCCTGTCATCCTTGCCGGTCAATGGATGAACGACATAGAACATGCCTGCCGCGGTCAGCACGGACAGCACAACGCCAAAGATCAGTATGGTTTCAACGCCCAGCATTGATCGATTCCCCTAAATGATCGACGTGTACCGGTACAGTTTTTCTGCCGGCCTGTCCAGGGCCGCAGAGAGCCCCGGATGAATGACCCAAATTAATAGCAGAGTCTGTCAGGATCATGGAAAACTCCACGCTTCAAAGCTTCAGCATATACCATAGGGGTCAATAAATGGCCGTCGCTCCGCCAAGGCACGATGACGATGGGCAGCTCCAAAGGAGTCGACCCGATCTCACATGCAAGGTGGTATTGCGGCGGGAACCGCAGGATTTGTTTAGAAGGGCGGCGCCCGCATTTCGATCACGATGTCGGTCTGTCCCGTGACATGTATTGCAGCGTCCCGAAAAGACGGCCGGCCGATGCCGCCAGTGTGGTTGGAAAAGCCATAGGGTTCGCGCGGCACGAGTCCCAGAAACCGGTCCAGGCGCATGTTGGTGTTCAGGTCCTGGTATACGGCCACGGCGTAATCTCCCGCCGGCAGGCCGGCGAAGTCGATGACCTGTTCGGCTGCCAGAACCGGTGCGACCTGGCCGCGAACCATGTGACCGTCTTTCAACCAGTGCCTCTCGGCGTTGAACAGTGCAACTCGCAAGGCCCCCTGGCAACAATCCAGCCCCCGAATCTCCACCTGCAGGGCATGCTGGCCTTCGACCGGCTCAGGCGGCGGGCCGGTGCTGGCGCAAGCGGCCAGAACGAGGGGCAACAGACATCCAACGGCACAATACCGGATGATCAGGCCCAGATTGGTTGCCGTTTTTGGACATCTACCCGGGCAACGGTCCGGCCCTGAAGTCAGGCGCTCGTTAAATTCCCTCACTCGTGCTTACCTCTCTTCGCCATGGCAGGATAGTGAACATGGGCGGTGCACCATGATGATGCTGCCACAGGCGGCTCAAGCCAAGCGCGATGATCGAAATCGGCACCAGCCAGCCAAAGAATGCCGATATCGCGCCCAGCCCGGGAATGCCGAGCAACAGGATCAGACTGGGCGCGCAGCAGGCGCCGCCGGCAAACAGGGCGGGAAATGCGCCAGCGAGGCTGTTACCGCTGCGGACACGGCAAGTGGCCGGATTCGCTCGAATATAGAGGACACCATGGATGTTGGCTGCCAGCAAACCGGCCAACAGGCCGGCAATCAAGACGTTGAGCGGGCTGACCAGCCAGACCAGCCAACCCAACTCGATCACGGCAATGGCTTCGAACATCATGGTCGAGCGTGCACTGAATATTCTCTCCAGAGTGGGGTCAGTCAGAAACGCACCCCACGCCGGCGGCCCGTACAGGGTCATGTCACCAATGGCGTAGAGATAGAAAAGACCATATGCCAGCCCGACGCCCGCTGGTAGCGCTCGACGCATGAGCAGCTGCTGATCAGTTCGAACCATCAATCACGGCCGTATCTGGGTAAAAAGCATACCAGGCGAACCACATTGCCTCGAAGCCATTGACTGCCTGAAGCGGGTCCAGGGCGGCGCTGCGAGGACCCGAGGCTGTAAAGGTCAAATCTTCCAGATCGGTATCATCGGGCAGACTGCCAGGCGGGCCCTGGTACACCCAGCCGGTGGTCAGGACTGGATCGTGGATCACCAGAAAGTGGGACGCCTCTCCTTCGAAACGAACGCTGCCTTGCGCAGCCAGCAAGACCGGATCGATGGCAACCGCCTGCTCGGCGGTGCGGAAACCGAAAATTTCGTACTTTTCGTCGAAGCGGTCACTGCGTTCGAACACCGGAAACAGCGTTCCGCCGCCAGCGTAGTAACCGCTTTTCGGTCCGTAGCCACCGTAGGGATCCCGGCGATAGTTGCGTGCATAACCGGTACGTCGGCTCAAGACTTCAGTCTCGGGGTAACGGCTGCGCCAAGCTGCCCAATCGGTCCAGACAACCCGTATCTCGCGCAAACCCCTGCCTTTCTGCGGTCCTTCGATACCGGCGGCCAGTATCTGCGGCCAGTAGGTATCGGTCTGGCGGTTGTACATGATCAGGTTGCTGTTGATAAGGCGGCCGGAGACACCCAGTTCGTCGTCACCGAGCTCGAACCCCAGCGCGGTTCCGGTCAACGGACAATAGGTGACGGCAATGGCTTCGTCATCGAACTGGTCATTCACGATCTCATGCCAGACCAGGATGGATTGGGGATAGGCGCGTGCAATGCCATTCCGGTAAACGCCGATCACCTGGTCTGCATCATTTAACCAACGCCCAGCCTGGTCGGCACTTTCAAAGCGCGGATCATCAATGGACGGGATGCCATCCTTTGGCGGGCCGCCGGCCAGGCTATCACGCCAGTAGCGATCCAGATCCTCCTGCACAACCGCCGGCTCTCCAGTCGGGATGGACTCGGCGACGGCAAGACCGCCGGCCATGAGGCCAGCGGCGAACAAGGTTACCGACACAGTCCGAAAGTGGTGCATGGCGCTTCATCCTAAAAATTATTGGCTCATTCAAACAGACCGGGCCAAACCAGAACCCATTGCATTGGGACGGCTGATTTACCTCCCCGTGATCCATTTTTCCATGTTCTCCGGTGTATTCAGATTCCAGTCGTAATCAATGAACCGAATGATCTGGCTTGCCTCGATTTGTTTTCGCTGTCGGCCATGGCAGCAGACTTGACCATCTGCGGTAGCAGGGTGAGACCCGCCAGCAAGGCCAGCGAAGGCGATAGAATTCGCTGCATCAGTGCTTTCATGATATTTCCAGTAAGCTTTTTACGGAGAGTGAAGCAAGACCGGTCGGCAACAGGTTCGCTTTCGAATGAAATTGCCAGCAAATTCCTGGCAGCCCGGATGACAAACGAACAAGGAGATCCCCAGTGGTTTGGATCAAGACAACATTACCCGAAGACGCCGACGGCCGGCTGGCCGCCAGCTATCGAAAGCTGGGCGCTCCCCCGGCGCGACCGGATCAGATCATTCTGGCCCACAGCGCCCGGCCCCATACCCTGGACGGGCATATGGCACTGTATCGCTCGGTGCTGCACCACCGCGCGAACACCCTCGAGCCCGCCTTCTCCGAGGCCATTGGCATCCTGGTCAGCCTGCTCAACGGCTGCAGCTACTGCGTCAGCCATCACGCCCGCGGACTGGCACGGGCGCTGGATGACGAGCCTCGGCATGAAACCTGGCTCAAAGCGCTGCAAAGTGGAAATTTCGCCTCGGCTTTCGACCATGGACAGGCCCTCGCCCTGGATTACGCCAGGAAATTGACCATCGCACCGGCAGAAATCGCCCAGGCCGATGTCGAGAGGCTGCGTGCGGCCGGCTGGGACGATGGCTGTATCCTGGAAATCAACCAGGTTGCCGCCTATTTTGCCTACGCCAACCGCACCGTCCTGGGTCTGGGTGTCAGCCTGGAGAGTTGCCCGTCCGATCACGGCGCCTGATCAGCGCCCCAACGTCAGCATTTGGTCTTCTTCACGCAGCAGGAACAATGCGACGCAGGCAGCCAGCATCGGTATGGCCGCCAGAAACAGCATATTGTTGAACGGATCAAGGTATTGCTGCCACGAAGAAAGCGTCGAGATCGCATGGGTGATCATGACGAAGCCGTAGGTCCAGAATTTCCACAGGCCGAGCAGAAAGGCAATCTCTATCGCCAGCTGAACCAGACCAATAGCCAGCAATATCCCTGCTCCCAGGCCACCAATGAAGTAAAAGTTCTCGAACACGGCTGCGGCGTGACCGGGGTTGAGCAACTTGTCTAGCGACCACATTGCCATGACGATAAAAACGCCCACCCGTAAGAGAAACAAGGCAAGCTGGAGTTTGTTTGATGAAGGCATAGGAGGCTCCTTATTATAAGTAATTGATATTGATGGTAGTTGGTATTGATACAGCTGCCGATTGTGTCCTTCTTCGCCGACAGCTCAGTAATTCAATAATACGGCTTCACGAGGGTTACAGTAACATTGTCCGGCCACTCCCATTTCCCGGCAATATGGCGCGTTGCGAACAAATCCTGCGAATAAATGAAAAATTGTGCAAGGAAGGCGGCGAGCCGCCGGTCTTGGTTGGGTAAGCGGGTGTGACTTCACCCGTCTTCGAAGGCGCTGCAGGCGTTTATCGAAGTGGCTGACCACTCAAAATCAACATTGGAGATACATCTATGTCCGACAAGAAACTTTTCATTACAACCATTGGCGCCGTTTCGGCACTGTCTTTTTCACTCGGCGCCGTGGCCGGCGACCAGGCCGGGGCAGATTTGTTCGAAGCTGAGATGCTGCCGTCAGGCTTCATGGCCGATCAGCCGAATTTCGGCGAAGGTAGTTGCGGCGAAGGAAGCTGTGGCGAAGGAAGCTGCGGCGAAGACGACAAGGACGAGGAAGGCGCCTGCGGTGAAGGCACCTGTGGCGAAGGCGACAAGGACGAGGAAGGTGCCTGCGGCGAAGGTACCTGCGGCGCCAGCTGATCCTGCGACGCTTCAACGTTTATGAGACAGTATCACTTTCAGGTTGAAGGTGGCGGTCTCGGCCTGAGGCGGGCCCTTCTGGGTCCGCTTCAGGAACAGGATCTTCCAGGCGTCGGCTTTTTTGAAGCCGCTCCTGAAAATTGGATTGGTGTTGGCGGCCGACTCGGCCGCCAATTCCGGTCCTTTACCGAAAGATTCCCTTTTCTGTGCCATGGGCTGTCACTGTCACTTGGTGCCCCGGAACCGCTGGATGCCAATTTTCTGCGCCGCTTGCGGGAGTTCCTCGACACGCATGGCATCAAGGGCTTTTCCGAGCATCTCAGTTACTGCTCCGCGCACGGCCACTTGTACGATCTGATGCCACTGCCCTTTTTACCCGAGACCGTGGATTGGGTTGCTGACCGGATCATCCAGGTCCAGGACGCGCTGGGCCGCAGGATTGCAGTGGAAAACATTTCCTACTACGCCTCGGTCGCTCCGGAAATGACCGAACTAGAATTCATCAAGGCCGTACTCGAAAAGGCGGATTGCCTGTTGTTGCTGGACGTGAACAATGTCTACGTCAACAGCATAAATCATCGATACGATCCGATTGCATTTCTGCGCGAACTGCCAGAAGATCGCGTCGCCTATTGTCATATTGCAGGCCACCATCATGAAGCCGAAGATCTGATCGTCGATACGCACGGAGCTGCGGTGGTTGATCCAGTGTGGGATCTTTTGCATACGACTTATCAGCAGCTGGGGCCACGCCCGACACTGCTTGAACGCGATTTCAACTTCCCACCCCTGCCCGAACTGCTGGCAGAAGTCGATACCATCAACCAGATCATCGAATACCATGAATACTCGACCGAGCGTCAATCCGCCTGAAAAACTTTTGGAGCTGCAGCGCCAGTTCGCTGCTCACCTTCGCAGCCCGGATGAGCATCCGGCGCCATCAGGTGTCGAAGACCGACGAATGGCGATCTATCGACGCCTGTTCTTCGGCAACCTGAGCAATCTCTTTGCACGCAACTTTCCAGTCATGCGTCGGATACTTGCTGATCCGGACTGGAACGAGCTGATTCGTTCTTTCATGAGCAGGCATCGCGCCACTACGCCGCTGTTCCCACAGATTGGCGAAGAGCTGGTGTTGTTCCTTCGCAGCCATAGCCCTCCACATTGCGTCACAGACAGGCCCTGGCTGCCGGAACTGGCGCAATGGGAATATACCGAAACACGTGCAAGGCTTTGCAACTCGCAGTTGCCCCCGCTTGGAGACCACAACCCCAACTGGTCGACCGGTGCACCGGTTGTGAATCCGACGCTTCAAGTCGGTTGCTTCCAATGGCCCGTACACCGGATATCGCCGAATTTTGTTCCGACCGCAAAGCATCGCGCAACATTCATTCTGCTTGCCTTCCGCAATCGTGCAGACAAGGTGTCGTTCATGCAAATCAACGAAATGACCCTGGCCCTGATCCATTCGATGAAAGAAGAGCCAGGGTTACCGGGTCATCTGCACGTAAGGAAGCTGATTGCAGGCCGTCCGACCCCTGGGCTGATGGAGGCTGCGCTGCTTCTTCTGCACAAACTCTTTACCCACCAGGTGTTGGTTGGCCATGTCACCGCTGAAGTCAGCCAGCCAACCTTTGACTCGATTGACCAGGACAACTCACTACCCGGAGCACAAAAATGATCACTGAATTTTATAATAAACTGACCGAACGCCTGCGCGGCGCTGGCGAATGGCTTGCACCCCTGGGCCTGCGGCTGCTGCTGGCCTACGAATTCTGGAACGCCGGCGTCGGCAAGTTCCGTGCAGGAACCGATGCTCCAGGATGGTTCGCCAACCAGGACTTTATCTTTCCCTTCGGAATCCTGTCGGCCAACATGAACTGGTTCATGGTGACCTGGGGCGAGATGCTGGCGGCAATTGCGCTGGTACTGGGCCTGTTCACCCGCTTTTTCGCTTTCACCCTGTTGATCATCACCGTTGTCGCAATCGCCGCGGTGCACTGGCCTGCCAGCTGGGATAGCCTGGGCCAGCTTTGGCAAGGTTACTCCGTGTCTCGGGTCATGGAGGATGGCGAATTCCGGGGCAACTTCCGAATTCCGTTTCTGTTTCTCGCCATGATCATTCCGCTGGTCTTCATGGGCGGTGGCAAGTTGAGCCTCGACCACCTGCTGGTCCGGTTGACGCAATCGGAACACCTACACGGACCTGCCCGGCAGGACATGCTCTCTTTTGGCATCGCCTCCTTTATCTTCGGTCTAGTCGCTGTCTACCTGATCCCGTCCTGGGGCGTGGTCCTGTTAGTGCTTGCAGCCGGCCTGTCGGCCTATGCGGTCTATCGACCCGCCAGCCAAACGCCATCTGTCGCCCAACCAGCTGCCGAGAGCAGATAGTTATTCTGCAAGATCAAAGCTACGAAGAAGATGGCCGGCATTGCCGGCCATCTTCGTTTGGAACCCGAAACGGTGGCGTCTTTCTTGAGCATCTTCGCTATCCACTCCGTCACGTGATCGCCCCACGGGAACGGAAATGGCAGCCGGGCAACGTGAAGACGGTGTCCGGTAGCTGGTGACGCGATTTACCAGGCCTGCCTCGGATCATCGTCCAACCGGGGCTATTTCAGCATCCGAACTTTGCGTCTGCCTTTGGGTAAATTCAGCCGCCATGAAGGCCATCTGAAATGGCCGTTAAACCGGTCGATTTGACAGAATTATGTGAGTAAACGCACATACCAATCCCAAGCTGCTACATAGAGTACAAGCTCCATTTCAAGTCAATCCAAAATTGACCCGTTGCACAGAATCAGCGGAAGACCTTGCCTGCATTGACCTGCGCGGAGGATCTTCAAGCCGACGCAAAGACCGCAATCGATGGACAGATCTTTTCATGCATGCACAATCTCAGGCATCATCGCAAGTCAATGCACAGAATAATCGGCTTCTCGGATCGCTGGATCCCGATGTCTACCAGAGACTGGCGCCCAAGCTGGAACTGGCGGCCATGACCCGGGGCGAGATCATTTGCCCGCCGGGGAGCAAACTGACCCACGCCTTCTTTCCTGTCTCGGGCATCATTTCTTTGTTGCACATGCTCGAAGACGGGGCGACCGGCGAAAGCGCCGTTGTCGGCAACGAGGGGATGCTCGGCGTTGTCATATTCACCGGCGGTTATACGATGACGATCGAAGCCACGGTTCAGAACGAAGGCTATGCCTACCGGCTCCCGGCCGAGGTGCTGATGGACGAGTTCAACCGCTCTGCATCCATGCGCGATCGCCTGTTGAAATATACCCAGGCCCTATTGGCCCAGACCTCGCAGACAGCCATCTGTAATCGCCACCATACCGTGCAGCAGCAACTTTGCCGGCGGCTGTTGCTGACCCTGGACCGCCTTCCGGGGAATGAACTGCACATGACCCAGGAACAAATTGCCAGTACCCTGGGGGTGCGCCGGGAAGGCATCAGTGAAGCGGCCGGGCGCTTGCAACTGGCGGGGCTGATCAGCTACAAGCGTGGGCGAATCACTATTCTCGACAGGGACTTGCTTGAAGAATACGCCTGCGAGTGCTACCAGGTGGTCAAGGATGAATGCGAGCGGCTGGAAAGGATTCCGGCCTCGCCCCGCAAGCACCTGCCATATTCGACGGAACGCCGACGACGGGTCCGACCACCACCACCCGGCAACCACTAGGAGCTCAGAAGAACTGCACGGCGCGACGGGTCTTTCTCTGATTGCCCTTCAAATCGGCTGAGTTAGCCTCCGCACCCAGGTGGTTCACGCGGGGGGCGGTCGATTTGCAACTGGTTCAGTGCCATAATCTCTCGTCGCCAGCTCAAAAAGCCGACAAGTTTGCCGTTCCGGCGTCAACCGGTTCAGCATGCCCATAATTAAAAAAGACGGGAGAAACAGACCATGTCCAACAAAGCAATCGGCATCGTTGCCTATATCACCATTATCGGCTGGATTATCGCTTTTGTCCTGTTCAAGGGCAAAGAGGACCGGTCCCAGCAAGCCGCCTTTCACTTGGAGCAAAGCCTGGGATTGATCATCGTCGCCGTCGCCGTGGCAATCATCGGCAATATCCTGGTTGCCATCGCTGGAATTTTCAGCCTGCTACTGCTGGTGGTCAACATCGGCATCATTGTCCTCTGGGTCTTGGGCCTGTTGAACGCAGTCAATGAAAAGCAGGAGCCGATCCCGCTGATCGGACCGCTGTTTCAGGGCAAGCTCACCTTTATCAGTTAAAGGAGCCTGGTAAAGGCGTAGCAGGGCCGGCGCCGCGACAGGCGTCGGCTTTTGCTATCCTCTAGCGCTGTTCTGGTCATTCGGGTCAACCCATGCCGCGTTGCGCATCCCTGCTGTTTCTGGTTCTTCTGTTCCTTGCTTCCCCGCCCCTTGTTGCCAACAAGCCGTTGCTGCCAGTGCACTTCGACCCATCCGAGGGCACGGTGCTGCTTGAAATACCGGCTAATCCACGATCGCTGATCTACACCACCTCCCTCTCAAAGCACGTGACCTCGAGTTCATCACCGGTGGCCATGCCATGATTTCCGGCAGCTACCCGGATGCGACCCAGTGGGTGGAAGGGGCCAACAAGTTTGAGGCGCTGGAGCGCACCCGCGCAATGCGCCGGGTGCTGGTGGACCGCTTCGACGAGCGCGCCCTGGCCGCCGGCGAGCCGTACGTTACCCTCCATCGCCGTTTTGCCCATGCCTGGCTCCATCATCGTACGGCCTTGTACGGTGTCGCCAAACACATCGGCGGCA
>JBGTEC010000222.1:0-1645 GCA_041747995.1 Wenzhouxiangella sp. | reverse complement strand
GACCTGGAAACCCTGCTCCGTCAGGGCCAGGGCCGAGCTCAAGCCCACCACGCCATCGCCGACGATGACAATATCGGCCCGCTTCACAGCCTGGGCGGCTCGGGACCGCGGCGGGGGATGAAGCCTTCGATCAGCAGCAGGATCACACCCACAACAATGACGGCATCAGCCAGATTGAACGCCGGCCAGTGCCAGCCCTGGTAGTGAATATCAATGAAGTCGACCACGTAGCCGTAGAGGATACGGTCAATCAGGTTACCGATCGCACCACCGAGAACGAGACTGATGGCAACCGGCAGCAAGCGGGAGCGATTGGGCAGGCGCCATAGCCAGATCATCAGAATTAAACTGATGATGACCGCCACTACACTGAAGAACCAGCGCTGCCAGCCGCCGGCGCCGGCAAGAAAGCTGAAGGCCGCACCTTCGTTGTGGGCCAGGGTCAGGTTCAGCCAGGAGGTAATCTCGACTGGTCGGTACAGTGTGAGGTTCTGACTGGCCAGGTGCTTGGTCCAGAAATCCAGCACCACCAGGACAGCAGCCAGCCCGAGCCACATCAGGTACTTGTGAGGTCTCATTGGCAGCATGGTCAGGCCCAGCGCCGGGTTTCACCGGCGGTCGTGACGTTGTTGACGCAGCGATCGCAAATCTCCGGATGATCCGGATTGCTGCCGACAGAATCGCGGTGATGCCAGCAGCGAATGCACTTGGCGTGCTTGCTGGGCTCGACCGCAACTTTCAATGTGTCGCCCATCAGGTCGGCCTGTTCGATGGCTTCGGAAACTGGCGCCAGATGGACGTCGGCGGAAATCAACACAAAGCGAAGCTCATCACCGAGCTCAGCCAGGGTCTCGCCCAGCTTGCCGCTGGCCTCCAGGGTGATCTCGGCGGCCAGCGACGAGCCGATCGTCTTGGCCCGCCGCAATTCTTCGAGCTTCGGCCCGACCACTTCGCGCACGGCACGCAGTCGCTGCCAGAAGGCCCGCTGCTCGTCCGAGCCCGGCGCCAGGCCCTCGTACCAGGTTTCCATCATGACCGAGGATTTCCGTTCGCCCGGCATTTCGGCCCAGATCTCCTCGGCGGTAAAGCAGCACACCGGCGCCAGCCAGCGCACCAGGGCCTCGAGGATATGGTGCATCGCCGTTTGTGCCGACCGCCGTGCCGGATGATCTTCCGGCAAGGTGTAGAGCCGGTCCTTGATGATGTCCAGGTAGAACGCACCCATGTCGACGCTGCAGAAATGGTGCAGGCGCTGATAGATATTGAGAAAACGGTAGTTGCCGTAGGCATCAATAATCTCATCCTGCAACCCGGCGGCCATGTCGACGGCATAGCGGTCCAGCGGCAACAACTGGTCCATGGGCAGGCCGTGACGGGCCGGATCAAAGCCGTGCAGATTGCCCAGGATGAATCGGGCGGTGTTGCGAATGCGCCGATAGGCATCGGCTACCCGCTTGAGAATCTCGTCGGAGACGTTCATTTCCTGACGATAGTCGGCCGCGGCGACCCAGAGTCGGAGCACATCAGCCCCGAGCGTGTTCATGATCTGCTGCGGCGCGATCACGTTGCCCTGCGACTTGGACATCTTGCGACCGTCGGCGTCGACGGTGAACCCATGGGTCAGCACCTGGCGATAAGGCGCGGT
>JBGTEC010000221.1:0-13926 GCA_041747995.1 Wenzhouxiangella sp. | reverse complement strand
CCTTTTCATTATTCAGCCATGCCTGAGGCGTAATGATTAACCTGCCTTCTAACAAGACTAGGAACAACTGAACTTATGGTTCTGCAAGCCATCCGTGAACGATTGACTGGCATCATTGCCATTTTTATCTTCGCTATCCTGATTATTCCTTTTGCCTTCGTCGGCGTGGGTTCCTATTTTTCTTCGGACGCAGTGAATGTTATTGCCCGGGTCAATGATTCCGACATTACAACGACGGAATTTACTGAAAGTTTCCAGAACTATCGGCGCCGCATGCAGAGCCTGCTTGGCGACGGTTTCGATCCCGTGCAATTTGAGCAGCCCATGATCAAAAGGCAGCACCTGGACAACATGATCGACCGTGAGCTGGTGGCGCAGGTTTCATTGGAAACGGGGCTCGCTGTTGACGATGCCACTCTGGCCAATGCAATTCGTGAAATCCAGGCCTTCCAGGTTGATGGCGAGTTCAATAACGAGGTTTATCAAAGTCGCCTGGTTTCGCTGGGAATGACCCCAGCACAGTATGAAAATGAAATGCGCGCTGAGCTGATCATGGATCAGTTTCCCAGCACCCTGATGTCCAGTGCTATTGCCACTGACTGGGAACTGAAGGAGTACACCAGGCTGCAGGATCAGAGTCGGGTGTTCAAGGCCATTATCGTCAATGCTGAAACTGCTGAACAAGAGATCCCGGAAACAGAATCGGCGGATTCAACTGTAGAAGCAGAATTGCCAGCAGAAACCGAAACTGCTCAAGCAGAAGTGGTACCTGATATCGAGGAGGCCGAGCTGCTGGCCTGGTATGAAGCCAATCCGGACGATTACCGCTCACCGGAGCAGGTAGTCATTGAGTATGTCGAACTGGAGGCCGCTACCTTAACTGACAATCTGGAACCGGATGAAGAACAGTTGCAGGCTCGATTTGAAGAACAGAAGGCGCGTTTTATCACGCCTGAATCCAGACTTGCTTCGCACATCCAGATCGCGGTAAGTTCCGACGCAGACGGAGCCGCAATAGAATCGGCACGGCAAAAAGCAGCTGACATTGCGGAGCAGGTTCAGGATGGAGCCGATTTCGCCGAATTGGCTCGCAACAATTCAGACGACGCAGGATCAGCCAACCAGGGCGGCGATCTGGGCTGGATCGAACCAGGTTTTATGGTTCAGGCATTTGAAGATGCCTTGTATGATTTGACGCTTGCCAAGCCTTTGTCCGATCCGGTGCAAACGGGATTCGGCTGGCACATCATTCGCCTCGTTGATATTCGGCCGTCTGAAGGAATGTCGTTTGAAGAGGCCAGGGAAATTCTGCTGCAGGAATACATCGCCGATCAGCAGGATCGACAATACCTGGAGCAGGCGGATCGGCTCGTTGATCTGATTTACGAAGACCCAACTACCTTGAGTGCGGCAGCAGATGCGCTAGACCTGGAGATCAAACAGCTTGGCCCCTTCAGTCGGACCGATGGGCAGGGTTTGGCCGCCAATCCGGCAGTGATGGAAGCGGCGTTCTCAGATCTGGTTCTGACTCAGGCCTCCGTCAGTGACCCCATCGATATCGGTGAGAATCACATGGTGATGCTCAAGCTGAAAGAGCATCTGCCGGAAGCGGTCAAGCCGTTCGAGTCGGTTCGCGAAGAAGTTCTGGCAGCTGTCAGATTTGACAAGGCCATGCAAGTTGCAAAGCAGCAGGCCGAGGCTTTGCTCGTGCGAGTACAAGCAGGCGAAGAACTCGCGGGACTGGCTGAACAATCCGGCAATGAGCTTTTGCTCGCTGACGATGCCCGTCGGCAGGGTAGCCCCTATCCGGAGCAATTGATAACCCAGGTTTTCAGTATGTTGCCACCAGAGGCCGATACCACGCGGACGGAAATTTTGCAGCTGAACGATGGTTATGCCGTAGTTGCTTTGGAGGCTGTCACTGATGGAGTGTTGACCGAAGACGATCTGATCCGTCAACAGAATTACCGGCGACGCATTGCCAACGCCACTGCTAATGCCGAGACTTACGGTTTCCTTAGGTTATTGCGCAGTCAATCGGAAATTGAAGTATTTGAGGACCGGCTTTAAGAACTAAAGCAAATTGTTAAACGCAGGCGGCTGACGCTTATCCGCACCGTCCGCAAAACAAAAGGCCCAGTCTTTGAAAGAGGTTGGGCCTTTTTATTTATCTGGGATCGATACCCATTATTTTGATCAATACAAATTTCGTCAGTCCATTCCAGCCAATCCAACTATATTCTGCCCTGCATCCACGTAGGTGATCTCGCCAGTGATGCCTGAGGCCAGATCTGAACACAAGAAAGCAGCCACGTTGCCGACCTCACGTGGTGTCACGGTGCGGCGTAAGGGAGCAGTCTGTTCAGCGTAGGCCAGCATACTGCGAAATTTGGAAATACCTGCTGAGGCCAGGGTTTTGATGGCTCCCGCTGATATGGCGTTTACGCGAATGCCCTTTGGCCCCAAACTCTGGGCCATATATCGCACATTGGCCTCAAGGCTGGCTTTGGCCAGACCCATCACGTTATAGCTGGGCATGGCTCTGAGTGAACCCAGATAAGAAAGTGTTATCAAGGCAGCTTTACGCCCATGCATCATAGACAGGCCTGCCTTGGCCAGCGCTGCAAAACTGTACGAACTGATATCGTGCGCAATGCGGAAACCCTCGCGCGTGATGACATCCATGTAATCGCCTTCGAGTTGTTCACGTGGAGCAAACCCCACTGAGTGAACCAGGATGTCGTAATAATCCCAATGATGTTTCAGTTGTTTGAACAGCTGGTCGATTTCGCCATCGGATGCCACGTCGCATGGCAGCATGATTTTCGCGCCGGTAATTTGTGCAATTTTTTCCACGCGCGATAAAAGCTTGTCATTCTGGTAGGTGAAAGCCAGTTCCGCCCCTTGCTCATGCATGGCCTCGGCGATACCCCAGGCAATGGAGCGGTTACTGGCGACTCCGACGATCAGGGCTTTCTTGCCTTCAAGCATGCCCATGGCACGTTCTCCCATTTTGAAAAAGATCAAGGCCGGCATTGTACCCGGCGCGTGATCCACTGTCCTGTCTTCGCGCTGATAGTGATACGATAGACGTCACTGACCGATCGGTCAGTTTGGGCGGTTGATAATGAATGCTGATGAATGTTGACGATAAATTCGAGAGTGACCAAAGTGGCTTGCAGCGGCTGCTGAGTGCCGCTGCCGTGCAATTCGCCGAGCAGGGCTTCGCAGGCGCTTCCATCGCGTCGATCGCCGCACGAGCCGGCCTGGCCAAATCCACGGTTTTTCATCATTTTGACTCCAAGCAGGCTTTATACCTGGCTGTCATTGCCGATGCAGCCAGTGAATTCGGGCGTCGCCTGGACGACATGCTTCGAGTCGATGCCGACCCGGGCCGTTGCCTGAGTGACTTCCAGCATCAACACCTGGAACACATCACAAACAACGCTCAGGTGACCACGCTGATTCTGAGCGAGTTGCAGAGCCCGGGGTCAGAGCGTGCAGTTTCGTTGGCCCGAGAGGTGCTTGCTCCCAACTTTCAGCGGTTGGTCGACTATCTCGAAGAGGCTTCGAAGTCCGGCGTGATCAGGGCCGGGATCGACTGCGAAGCGGTTGCCTTTACCCTCTTTGCCGCCAACGTTTTTTATTTCCAGACCCGGCCCATGCTGGCCCGGTTGTCAGACTTCAATCTGGCTGACGACGCTGGAGCCTACGCTACGGCAGTAGCCGACCTCTTGCTCAATGGCCTGGCCAACAAGGAAACCGGACCATGTTCCTGATCAGACGTATCGCTGCATTGATTATTTTGATCCCGCTGTTATTGGCTTTCGGGTGTGGTCGCGAGGACAATGAGGGCCCGTCGGAACGACCAACAGCGGTCACAGCAACCTGGCCGGAATGGCGTGAAGTCGAACGGCTGGAGATGTCGGTCGGTCGCCTGGAGGCGCTTGCTGTGCCAACGGTGGCGGCAGAAACATCCGGCCGGCTTGTGCGCATTCACCGCGACGCGGGCGCTGAGGTCAGTGTGGGTGATTTGCTGGCTGAACTGGATGCCGAAACCCAGCGTATCGACGTCCGCTCCGCCTCAGCGGAGTTGCGGCGCCTGGAGGCGCTGCTGGAAAATCAGCAAAGACAGGTTGTTCGCCTGCAAAATCTGGCGGAGAGACAGTCGGTGGCGAGAGAGCAGCTCGATGAGGCGGAAACCCAGGTTGAATCTCTCAGTGCTCAGCTTGATGAGGCGCGTTCCCGTCTGGAAACCGCTGAGTTCAATCTGTCGCGGACCCGGATCGAGAGCCCGGTCAGTGGCCGTATCCAGCGCCGACTAGTCAGTAGTGGTGATTTTGTCAGCCCCGGACGGGAATTGTTCGAACTGGTCGCCGCCGATGCCTTGCGGGCTATTCTCCCATTGCCGGAGCGCCTTCAGGACGAGATCAGCATTGGCCAGCGGGTGCGCTTGAGTATCCCATCGCGCCCGGATGATCGCGTTGAAGCACGTGTAAGCGAGTTCAGGCCGATGATCAGCGGTGACGCCCGCTCGATTGAGCTGATTGTGGAGCTCGAAAACCCCGGCTCATGGCGCTCGGGCGGTTCGGTGACCGGTCGGATTGTGGTGGAGCAACGCGAAGGACTGGTCATTCCACCAGGTGCGCTGGTTCGGCGACCAGCCGGTGACGTCGTGTATGTCCTGGCCGGCGATGATCGAGCCGTAGAGCGTGAAGTCACAGTTGGTCTGCGTCATCCGGAGTGGATAGAAATCAGCAGCGGCCTGAAAGAGGACGAAGCGGTCGTTCTTGACGGCGCGGGCTTTCTCAGCGATGGAGCGCTGCTCGACTTGCAAGACGGTGACGACGGTCCAGCCGACGGTGGCAATTCATGACCTTGCCGGAGCTATCCATCCGTCGTCATGTCCTGGCATACATGGTCTCCGGTGTGCTCGTCCTGTTTGGCCTGATCGGCTTTCAGAGAATCGGTGTCGATCGTTTCCCGGAAATCGAGTTTCCGCTGGTTGCGATTTCAACTGTTTTGCCGGGAGCCAGCCCGGAGATTGTCGATGCCAGCATCACCAATATCATTGAAGGGGCAGTCAACAGCGTGCCGGGCATCGACTTTATCGAGTCCAGTTCTTCGCCGGGCGTCTCCAATGTGATCATCACCTTCAACCTGGACAAGGATATCGACATCGCCTTCAACGAAGTTCAGGCGAAGGTCAATCAGGTACTCCGCCGGTTGCCTACAGACGCGGACCCGCCGGTCGTGGCCAAGGTGGAAGTGGGTGCGAGCCCGATCATGTGGCTTTCCTTGTCCGGTGACCGGACCCTGCAGCAACTGAACCAGTATGCCAACAATGTCATTCGCAAGCGGCTCGAAACCATCGACGGTGTTGGCGAGGTCCGGATCGGCGGTCGCCGGGAGCGCACGATCCGGGTGGAACTCGATCTCGACCAGATGGCTGCCATGGGTGTGACCGCCCAGGACATCCGCAGCGCCTTTGCAACAGAACATGTTCAGTTTCCCGGCGGTTTTCTGGTATCTGGCCCGACCGAGATGCTGATCAAGCTCGATCTGGAGTTTCATAGCCCCGAAGAGCTTGAGCAAATGATCGTGCGCTACGTGGACGGCGTGCCCGTACGGGTACGCGACGTTGGTGCCGTGGTCGATGGACTGGCCGATTTTCGCTCGGTGGCCCGCTACAACGGCCAGCCCAATGTTGGCCTCGGAATTGTCAAGATTGCAGGCACCAACACCGTCGCAATCGTTGATACGGTGATGGAACGGCTGGAAAACGAAATCATCCCGCAGCTGCCGGCGGGCATGGTCATTCAGGTCGCCTCCGACGACTCGGAGCTGATCAGGGAAATTGTGCGGGCGTTGCAGGAGCATTTGGTCGAAGGTGCGCTGTTGGCGGCCTTTGTCGTCCTGCTGTTTTTACGTTCCTGGCGCGGCACGGTCATCATCGCCCTGGCCATACCGGTATCGTTGCTGGCGGCCGTGGCTGCCATTTACATACTGGGCTACACCTTCAACACCATGACCTTGCTGGCCCTGCTGCTATTGATCGGGGTCGTGGTCGATGACGCGATTGTCGTCCTCGAGAATATCTACCGGCATCGGCAGGAAGTGAATCCCGACCCGGTGGAGGCAGCAATATCAGGCTCCAACCAGGTCTTTTTCGCCATCATCGCCACGACTCTGACCCTGGTCTCGATTTTTGCCTCGGTGATCTTCCTCGGGGGCATTATCGGGCGATTCTTCGAATCCTTCGCTGTCACGGTGACCGTGGGTGTCCTGGCCTCTTCGCTGGTCGCACTGACACTCACGCCTGTGCTGTGCGCCCGGTTTCTGCGGGTGCGTCCCGCCGACCAGGAGCGAGGGCGAGTCTACAGGGCTCTGGACGTATTCTTTGTACGTATGAACGCGACCTATGTTCGCCTTCTGGATAACACGCTCAAACATCGGTGGATGGTCATTGGCATCAGCGCGGTGATCGTGGCAACTTCCGGCTTGTTCTTCGTTGCTATCGACAAGGAGTTTACCCCCGAAGAGGACGAAGGCCGTTTCGTGGTTTTCTTCCGCGCGCCATTGGGTACAGGTATCGAGGCCACTGACCAGTCGATGCGAAAGATCGAGAATCTGCTGGGCTCACACGAGGTGGTGCGCTCGTACTTTACCGCCATCGGCCTGGGTGCCGCCGGTGAAGTCAATCGAGGGCTGGCATTTGCCCGCATGGTGGATCGTTCAGAGCGCCGGATTAGCCAGCAGGATTTCCTCGACCAACTACGGCAGGAGCTGGCGAGAATTCCTGGGGTCATCGCGTTTGCCGCTCCGCCATCCATTGTTGGCGGACAGCGGGGAGATCCGCTGCAGTTCGTCATCACCGGGCCGGACTTGGCTGAAGTGGCCAAACTGGGCGACGAAATGCGCCAATATTTGGAAGGGGTCGATGGAATGGGGCGAATCGATCTGGACCTGCAGCTCAATCTGCCGCAAATCGATATCAGCGTCGACCGGGTCCGGGCGGCAGACGCGGGACTGACGGCCTCGGACGTGGCTTTTGCCGTCAACATGCTGGTCGGCGGGGTGGATATCGCCCGGTATAACGATGAGCCGGGCGATGGTGAGCGCTATGACATCCGGGTCAAGGCGGCCGAAGGACAGGTTAATGTGCCAGCCGACCTCAATCGGGTGTTCCTGCGCGCCGCCGATCAGTCACTGGTTCGTTTCGACAGCGTGGCCGATGCGTACGAGCGTGTGGCGCCTGCGGTGATCACCCGGTTTGACTTGAACTACTCGGCGAGCTTTTTCGCCAATCCTGATATTTCTCTGGGCGCTGCCGTGGACGCCATCGAAGCAGGCGCGCAAAAGATACTTCCTCTTGGGTATGGTTTTGCTTTGAAGGCCGAGGCGCGCGAGTTTCAGCAGACCTTGCAATATGTCATGTTTGCCTTTGCGCTGGCGGTTTTGCTGGTCTTCATGGTTCTGGCCAGCCAGTTCAACTCGTTTATTCAACCCTTGATCGTCATGGTGGCTCAGCCGTTGGCAATCATTGGTGGGGTTATGGCGTTGTGGTTGACTGGCAATTCCCTGAATATCTATTCAATGATCGGCATGGTTTTGTTGGTGGGTCTGGTGGCCAAGAATTCGATTCTGCTCGTGGATCTGACCAACCAGTTCAGGGCAGCGGGTGACTCGGTCGACAAGGCGCTGCGCCGGGCCTGTCCGATCCGGCTGCGACCGGTGCTGATGACATCATTGACAGTAATCCTGGCGCTGACGCCGCCTGCGTTGGGCCTGGGTGCTGGCGCCGATACCAATGGCCCGTTGGCGATCGCGGTGATTGGCGGCATGATCAGCTCCACGCTGTTGACGCTGATTGTTGTGCCAGCGGTGTATTCTCTGGTGGAAAACCGGCTGGAAGCGCGACAAGCCTCGGCCGCAAGTCACCCGAACATCTGAGGAGTCACCATGAAAATCATTGCACTTTCCGGCAGCTTGCGCCAGGAATCCTTCAATACCCGGCTGACCCGGCTGCTGACAGATCTCGCCCCCGTCGGCACTTCGGTTCAGGCTGTGACCCTGCAGGGGATTCCACTGTATGACGGTGACCTGGAAAATCGTGAAGGGATCCCGGAAGCAGTTGAATCGCTACGTGCCCAAATCAAGTCCAGCGGCGGACTGATCCTGGCGACACCTGAATACAACGCGGGCATGCCCGGTGTGCTCAAGAATGCGCTTGACTGGTTGACCCGTCCACCGTCCGAACTCAAGCCAACCTTTGCCGATCGCCCGACGGCTTTGGCCGGTGCAACCCCGGGGGGCTGGGGGACCGCATTGGCCCAGTCCGGTGCATTGATTACGCTGCGCCAGCTTGGCGTACACCTTTATCCCGGCTATCTGCGTGTTTCAGACGCACACGAGAAGTTGAGTGATGAGGGTGTGGATGAGAAGCTGCGCGCGCAGGCACGGGGGTGGCTGGAGGGGTTTGTTGGGTTTTGTGCGGAGAGGCGGTGAAAGGTGAAAGGTGAAAGGGAAAAGGGAAAAGGGAAAAGGGAAAAGGGAAAAGGGAAAAGGGAAAAGGGAAAAGACGGGAGACGGGAGACGGGAGACGGGAGACGGGAGACGGGAGACGGGAGACGGGAGACGGGAGACGGTAAAACCAGCAAACTAGCGAACCAACCAACTAAAGTTGGCGCCCCGGGCAGGATTGCTGCGCGGCTGTCGCCGCTTGCCCTTCGGGCTGTCGCTGCGCTCCAGCGAGCTCGCGCTTGGCGCTCGGTTGCTGCGCGGCTGTCGCCGCTTGCCCTTCGGGCTGTCGCTGCGCTCCAGCGAGCTCGCGCTTTGGCGCTCGGTTGCTGCGCGGCCTTTGGCCGCTTGCCTTTCGGGCTGTCACTTTGCTCCAGCGATCCTGCTGGCGCAGGATGCGAACCTTATTGTTGATTGTGGCAGGTTGGAACCGGGCGGGTATTCAGGTTCTTGGAAGAGTGAGGATTGGTGGCTTCGATCGGCGCCCCGGGCAGGATTGCGGCACGGCCTGCGGCCGCTTGCCCTGCGGGCTGTCGCTTTGCTCCAGCGATCCTGCTGGCGCAGGATGCGAACCTGATTGTTATTTGTCGCAGGTTCGAATCCGTTGGCCTATCAAGTGTGGTGCTGGCCCCGAATTCTTCGGCTTCGACCATCTTTATTGGCGCCCCGGGCAGGATTCGAACCTGCGACCTGCCGCTTAGGAGGCGGCTGCTCTATCCTGCTGAGCTACCGGGGCAAGAGGCTTGCGGGAAAGTCTACCAGACCATGGCTTGCTAGCCGGGCAGGTTTGCGAGCAGGTCGCCGAGGACTTCGCGGCGCCAGCCGTTCAGCCAGTCCGGGGTTTCGCCCCGGATCAGTCTGGCCAGTTCGCGTTTGCTGGCGATCAGCGCGGGGTCGATGGTCAATTCTTCCGCGATCTGGCGCACCGCTGCCTGGGCCTGTTTGAGTGCGTCGCGCTGTTCGGCGTTGGGCGGCTTCAATTCAGCGGGGCGGGTAAAATCGCTGTTGCCATTTTCTGCGAGCAATTCACTCAGTTCCTGGCCGTAATGCCGTTTGACCGGTTGCGGCAGGGCCGCCAGAGCCTGGTCTCGGGCGGCCGGATCATGCGCACGGGCAGCCACTTCGATCAAAACTTCATCGCGGATCACGAAACCTCGAGGAAGATCGCGTGAGCGCGCCAGTCCCTCGCGCCAGTTTGCCAGCCGCTCGAGCCATCCGAGCGCTCGGTCATCAAGCCGACCGGCGCCCTTGACCCGTAACAGCGGTGAGGCCTCCGTGGTGGCTGAAGCCCGCTGAATCAAGCGGCGGCAGTCTTCTTCCAGCCAATCGAGGCGCCCCGAGTCTTCCAGTGCCGCACTGAGCTCATCATGCAGGCGCGGCAACCAGATTACATCCTGGGCAGCATAGTGGAGCAGTGGTTCGGCAAGGGGCCGTCGACACCAGTCAGAGCGGGCCTGGCCGCCGGGCAACTCTACGCCAAAGATTTGCTCGACAAGGTTTTCATATCGACATTGCAAGGGCATGCCAAGCATGGCTGCGGCAATCTGGGTGTCGAACAAGGGGTCGGGCAGGGTGTCGGTCAGTAGTCTGAAAATTTCAAGATCTTCCCCAACACTGTGCAATATTTTGATAATGTTGCGATTATTGAGGATTTTACCAAATGAGGGAAAGTCGTCTCGACCAATGGGATCAAGCAGCCAGACCGACTTGCCCTCGCTGAGCTGAACCAGTCCAGGCCTTGGATAGAAGGTGCGTTCACGTACGAATTCAGTATCCAGCCCGAGTGTGGTAGCTTGTGACCATAGTGAAATATACTCGGATAACGAATCCTCTTGCCCGATCATCCGTGCATCGTTTACCGCGGTTTCGGCATTCCGGATTTCGGTCGAAGTCAGGTCAACCTGCGAAGGTATTTTCGTCATTTGGGATGAATGCTTGCTGAAGAATGTTGTGACCGCGCCCCGGATCAGCTATTTTGGACAGGAAAGCGGCTCAAGAACCGAAGTATTGTAGCGAATAATAACGCCCACCAGCGGAGCAAGGGGTTTTGATGAAATATATCGTTTTGTTACTCATTTTTGCGTTGTCACTGACCGGCGTGAACCTGCATGCGCAGGATCCGGGCGAAGAGGCCGAGTCTGCCGAAGAGGGTCAAGTCTCGGATGAGCGTCAGCGCCGGGCCGTTCGACGCCTGGGCGATGTTGTTGGCGAGGGAGCTGACGAATGGTCATTGGATATTCCAGCGATCGATATGCCATCCCAACCGGTGGCAAGGCAGCCGGAAGTCAGTCTGCCCGATCCTGATCAGGATGCCTACCTGCAAACTCTGTTGGCCCGCAGAGCATTCGTGCCCAACGATCCTGATATTCGCGCCGCTCTGGAAGCGCTGATGGACCAAGTCGAAGCGGATGCCAATGCAGCATTGAATGCGGGAAACATCGAATTGGCCCAGCAGTTGGTCTCGGTCATTGCTGAATTTTCTCCAGGAAGGCCTGTAATCGGCACCGTCAGGGCTGAAATTAGTCTCCGTGCATCAGTTCGTCAGACGCTGGTCGAGGCGGATGCCGCTCTGGCTGCCGGCAACCTGCTGACTCCTCCGGGACAAAGCGCTGTTGATTTATATCGCCAGGTTCTCGCTCTAGATTCCAACAACGCGGCCGCGCAGGCTGGATTGGTGAGCGCGCACCAAGGCATTCTTGAGCAAGCGCTGAGCCTGTCTGAAGAGCTTGACTTCGAAGCGGCCGAAAGCCTGTTGACTCAAGCCGAGGACATTCATGACGATCCGACAGCCGTACAGGAAGCCCGTGACATCATGCATGCGGGTCGGGAGTCGTATCTTCGGGAGTTGGATCGGACGGTGCTTTCGGATATAGATGGCGGGCGATTCGATGAAGCCGAGACAGGTATCACTCAGATGGTCGCGCTGGGTTATGAACGGAGTCGAATCGAAGCCTTGCAGACATCACTGATCGATGCCCGAATCTATGGCAGCTTCGAGCCCGGCCAGGTGTTCTCTGACTCGATGGACCGAATGGGCCGCGAAGGGCCGACCATGGTCGTCGTTCCGGCTGGCAGCTTCATGATGGGCTCTCCCGATAATGAAAGTGACCGGTTCAGCAATGAGGGTCCGCGGCATCGCGTCACCTTCGAGCGGGGTTTCGCCCTGGGACGGACCGAAGTTTCGGTTGGTGAGTTTGCCGTGTTTGTCGATAATACCGGTTATCGAACCGACGCCGAGCGAACCGGATCATCCCGGATTTACGATCCGAGGACCGGCCGGATGGACCGTCAGAACAATATCACCTGGCGTGATGACTATATCGGCAACACCGCTGATCCGAGCTTGCCGGTCATTCACGTTTCCTGGAACGATGCTCAGGCTTTTACGGATTGGCTAAGCGAGCAGACCGGCCGCAACTATCGATTGCCGTCCGAAGCGGAATTTGAATATGCCTTGCGCGCAGGCACCCAGTCGCGCTACTGGTGGGGTGATGGCAGCCCCCGCGAGGTGGTCGAGAACCTGACCGGAGATGGTGACAGTTCACCGACCAGTGCACGCTGGAACGTGGCGTTTCGACGATATAACGATGGTCATTGGGGCCCAGCCCCGGCCGGCACCTTCGAGCCCAACCCTTTCGGGCTGTACGATATGTCCGGCAATGTGATGCAATGGACCAAGGACTGTTGGCATGACAGTTTCGTACGGGCTCCTGGTGATGGCACTGCCTGGGTCAATCCTGGCTGTGACCGGCGTGTCATCAAGGGCGGGTCCTGGTCGAGCACGCCCGCCATGGCCCGGTCAGCTTTCCGCCTCTCCAGCACAGCGAACAGTACCGATATGCGGGTTGGATTCAGGGTCGCTCGCGACCTGTAAATCCAAGGTTTCAAGGTCAGAAGAGGGCAGGGCGTCCACCCTGCCCTTTTTTCATGCCTGCGCTGATCTGGTTCAGCTTGCCTTCAGGCGCTTCGGTGTACAAAGACAGTACAGCGATCACCGTGGTCGCCAAGGAGACATCAATATGAAAGCGTTAAGTGCCCTGATTCTCGCGCCGCTTCTGGCATTCGGTCTGAGCCTGTCCACCACCAGTCATGCCGATGAACCCTGGTTCAGCCAGGCTGAGCTCGACCAGATGCTGGCGCCGATCGCATTGTATCCAGATACCGTCCTGTCGCATGTTCTGATCGCGGCCACCTATCCGCTGGAAGTCATCCAGGCGGCGCGCTGGTCGCGCGCCAACCCTGGCCTCAGTGGAGAAGAGGCGGTGGCTGCCGTCGAGGGTATGGAATGGGATCCAAGTGTGATGGCGCTGGTGGCTTTTCCTGAACTGCTGAACCGGCTGGACGAAGATCTTGAATGGACGCACCGCCTGGGCGATGCCTTCATGGTCCAGGAAGGGCAGGTGGTCGAAACGATTCAAGGCTTGCGCAGCCGCGCCTACGCTCACGGCAGCCTGAAGACCAACGAGCATGTTCGGGTGGTTCGCGAAACCGAATACATCTACATCGAGCCGGCCCGTACCCGAGTCGTCTATGTTCCGTACTACGACCCGCGCGTTGTCTACGGCGGCTGGTGGTGGGCTGGCTATCCGCCGGTCTACTGGAGCCATCCGCCCCGGTATCGTTCGAGCGTGAGTTTTTACTGGGGTCCGGCCTATCACGTTGCTCCAGCCTTTTACTTCAGCTCGTTCCATTGGTCGCGACGCCAGGTTGTGGTGGTCAATCACCATCACCACCATCACCGTCATTTTCGGTCGGGCCGGGAAGTCGCGCGTTACAACGATGCACGTCACTGGCAGCACAATCCCCGTCACCGTCGCGGTGTGAGCTACCACCAGGGTGTGTCAGAGCAACGGTTTGTTCAGGACCGCAGTGGGCAGGTTACCGGTAGCCAGCGCACCAGTGAGCGTACGGCGCCTGTACGTACAGCCCAGCAGCGGAGCGAGCAACGTGACTGGGCTGCCCAGCGCCGCGAGCGTACCGGGTTGGGTACCAGTGACCGGGCCCAGCGATCGACGGCTCGCCGGGACAGCAGCGAGCGGGCCACTCAACGCGCGCCGGAGCGAACAGCTTACAGAACGGAGCGAACAGCTACCAGAACCGATCAACGATCAGTCGCAGGCTCGGCGGCAGGTTCACCAGAGGCGACGCCATCCCGCGCGGCAGGACAGCGCCCGGCAACATCGGACCGCAATGCTCGCCAATTGCAGGAAAATCTGGCTGAGCGTCCGCAGGGTACGCGGACTGTGCAGGGTTCACCGACTGAAAGAGCCGCGCGCCCGGGTGGCGATGCGGCCAGCCCGGTTCGTCCGGACGTTCAGCGACAGGCGCCTGTACGTCAGCGTGAGGTTACGCCAACCCAGAGCCAGCGTCAGGCTGTACGACCAGCGGTCGAGCGGGTGCAGCCGG
>JBGTEC010000220.1:0-4308 GCA_041747995.1 Wenzhouxiangella sp. | reverse complement strand
CCCCTGCACGCGCTCCCTAATCTGCAGCCGCGACATTGAGGGATAGAAGGTCTTCAGCGGCTCGGCGACAATCTGGCCGACGGTCATGCGCGGATCCAGCGAGCCGGATGGGTCCTGGAAGATCATCTGGATTTCGCGGCGCTTGGCGCGCAGGGTTTCCTCGCTGGCGCCCACCAGTTCCTCTCCCAACCAGACCACCGAGCCGCGCTGGGAAGGGATCAGCCCGAGGATGGCGCGGGCCAGCGTGGATTTGCCGCACCCTGATTCACCAACAATCCCCAGCGTCTCGGCCGAATGGACATCAAAGCTGACACCGTCGACCGCCTTGATGGTGCGGTAGTTGTGGCGAAACATCCGTCCTGTATCCACTTGAAAATGGACTGCGAGGTCACGGACCTGGAGTACCGGCGTGCGCATCAGCCAGCCTCCTGCTTTGCCGGTGGCAGATTTTCGAGGTGACAGCGTTTGAAGTGCCCGGTGCCGACCTGTTCAAACGCTGGTCGCTCCAGGCACTTTTCCCAGGCATAGCGGCAACGCCCGGCAAACGGACAGCCCTGCGGAATCTCGAGCAGGTTGGGCGGGTTGCCGGGGATGGCGTTGAGGATACCGGAGCGGGCCCGGTCCAGTCGCGGCACCGAGTTCAAAAGGCCTTCGGTATAGGGATGGCGCGGGTTGGCAAACAGGTCATGAACCTCTGCCATTTCCATTTCCTGCCCGGCATACATCACCAGCACCCGGTTGCACAGACCGGCGACCACACCCAGATCGTGGGTGATCAGCAGGATCGCGGTGGAGGATTTTTCCGACAGCTCTCCCATCAGACTGTTGATTTGCGACTGAACCGTCACATCCAGGGCTGTGGTGGGCTCATCGGCGATCAGCAGATCAGGTTGACACAAAAGTCCCATCGCGATCATGACGCGCTGGCACATGCCACCGGACAACTCGTGCGGATACTGGCGCATGCGCTGCTTCGGATCACTCAGGCGCACCAGCCGCAACATCTCGATCGCCCGCTCGCGCGCCCGCCTGCGTTTGAGGTTGCGATGATGGGTCAGCACCTCGACCAACTGCTCGCCGATGGTCATGTAGGGGTTCAGCGAGCTGACCGGATCCTGGAAGATCATCGAGATCTTCGACCCGCGCACCCGCGTCAGCTCCGGCAGCGTCATGCCCAACAACTCCTGACCGCGGAACTTGACCGATCCGGTGGCGCGGCCGTTCTCGGCCAGCAGGCCCATCAGCGCCAGCGCCGTCTGTGTCTTGCCCGACCCCGATTCGCCCACCAGCCCCAGCATCTCCCCGGGCTCCAGGTCAAAACTGATGCCATTGACCGCATGGACTACGCCTTCGCGGGTGGTGAAGGAGACGGTGAGGTCGCGGACTTCGAGTAGGGCCATGGTTAAGGGCGGTGAAAGGTGAAAGGTAAAAGGTTAAAGGGATAACGGTTTTCCCAGGCCATAAGCTGTCTCCAGGATTGGCATCGTTCACGCACGGAAATTCTCAATCTACCCACTTGTCTGACTCCTTTCACCTTTCACCTTTCACCTTTCACCTTTCACCTTTCACCTTTCACCTTTCACCTTTCACCTTTCACCTTTCACCTTTCACTTTTCACTTTTCACCGCCTTCATAGCCTATCCTTCGGATCCAGCGCATCCCGCAGCCCGTCACCGAGAAAGTTGAACGCGAACAGCGTTGCGGCCAAAAAGGCCGCCGGGAACAGCAGCGACCAGGGTGCGGTTTCGAGTTCCTGAGCGCCCTCGTTGACCAATGCGCCCCAGGAGGTCAGGGGTTCCTGCACACCCAGGCCGAGGAAGCTCAGGAATGATTCGACCAGGATGACCTGGGGGATGGTTAATGTGACATAGACGATCACCACGCCGAGCAGGTTGGGAATGATATGGCGGCGGATGATCTGCATTTCGGTGGCGCCGCAGACCCTGGCGGCCTCGACGAAATCCTTGTTTTTCAGGCTCAGGGTCTGGCCGCGTACGATCCGGGCCATGTCCAGCCAGTTGATGGCGCCAATGGCAACGAATATCAGAAAGATATTGCGCCCGAAAATCACCATCAGCAGGATGACGAAGAACATGAACGGCATGGCGTAGATGCCGTCGACGAATCGCATCATAATGTTGTCAATCCGCCCTCCAAAGTAACCGGCCACGGCGCCGTAGGTGATGCCAATGACCAGCGACACCAGGGTTGCAACCAGGCCGACCAGCAGGGAAATGCGACCGCCGACCAGGGTCCGGGTCAGCAGGTCCCGACCCAGCGCGTCGGTGCCGAACAGATGGCCGGTCTCCAGCGATGGCGGGGTCGAGTAATGATCCCAATCCGGGATTTCATGATCCCATTCGGTCAGGGCCGGGCCAATGCTGACCAGCGCGATCATGGTCACCAGGATGATCAGCCCGGCGACTGCGGCCTTGTTCTTCAGCAATCGATGCCAGGCATCCACGTACAGCGAACGGCCCTTGATGGTCCGGGTGTCCAGCGCCTGGTCGAACGCATCGCGGGTGGCTTCGCTCATCCCTCGGCCTCGTCATACTTGATGCGCGGGTCGAGCCAGGCATAGAGCAGGTCGACTAGAAAGTTGAACAGAATGATCAGCACCCCATAAAGGATCACCACGCCCATCACCAGGGTGTAGTCGCGATTGAGCGCCCCCTGGACGAAATACGAGCCGATGCCGGGGATGGTGAAGATGCGCTCGACCACCACCGACCCGGTCAGAATGGCGGCCGCAGCCGGGCCGAGATAGGAGATCACCGGCAGCATGGCGGGCTTGAGGGCATGGTTGATGAGGACTTCCTTTTCCGGCATGCCCTTGGCCCGGGCGGTTCTGATGAAGCTTGAATGCAGCACTTCGATCATCGAGCCGCGGGTGATCCGGGCGATGTAGGCGACCATCGGCAGGGCCAGGGTCACGACCGGCAGCACCATGCGCGAGGGCGTGTATTCCCAGCCGCCGGCCGGCAACCAGCCCAGGGTGATCGCAAACAGCAGGATCAGTAACGGGGCCATGACAAAGTTGGGCACCGAGATTCCGATCATGGCAAAGCTCATCACCGTGTAGTCGGCAGGCCGGTTCTGTTTCAGCGCCGCCCACGCCCCGACCGGAATGCCCAGCGCCAGCGCCAGCATCAGGGCCAGCAGACCCAGGGTGAACGACACCGGGGCGCCCTGGGCGATCAGGTCGTTGACGGTCCAGTCCAGGTAGTGAAACGACGGCCCGAAATCCAGCCGGGCGATCTGCCACAGGTAACGCCCGTACTGCATCACCAGCGGCTCATCAAGATGGTACTTGGCCGCCAGGTTGGCCTCGATCTCCGGTGGCAACGCCCGCTCCGAGTCAAAAGGCCCACCCGGCGCGATACGAATCAGAAAAAACGCGAAGGTGATCAGCAAGAACAGCGTCGGGATGGCCGAAGCCAAGCGCTTGAGGCTGTACTTCAGCATCGCGGTAGCCGGATTGGCGGACGGAAATGTCTCTCGCCAAGACGCCAAGGCGCCAAGGTCGCCAAGATGTCTTTAATCATCGAATACATTTGCGATCCGTGTGATCCCGTTTTTCATCAAGGCTTCTGAAAAATTGAGAAGAATGCCGACTTTCAGCGAGGTCAATTTTAGATAGGTTAGCAGTTGCTTCCTGTGAGCGTTGTTCAACCTCTCGACAGTCTTGATTTCGACAATGACCTTATCTCCTAGCAGCCTGATCCTCATCTCTATCTCTTTTAAACTTGGCGCCCTTGGCGTCTTCGTGCAGGCAACGGAAAACGTGGCGGTTTGCGCGGCAGCGCAAGAAGCCTCGTTGGAGTGCCGGCAGCACGTGTCTTGGCGAGAGGCTTTTTTCAGTCACCGACGCCTTCCTCAACGCTCTCTTCCGGCGGCTGTTCGGATTGGTCTCGCTCCCGCACCAGGTACATGTGCCTGGTCAGGTGGTGGTCCATGATGTTTTCTTCCCAGCCTTGCAGGCGCGGGTCGACCAGGCGCTTGGAGACGTAAGTGAAGACCGGCAGGATGACCTGGTCGGCCAGCAGCATGCGTTCGGCTTCGACCATCAGATTGCGGCGGCGCGTCGGGATCCGTTCGGCGGCGATTTGTTCCAGCATTCGATCAAATCGCGGATTGTCGTAACCGGCATCGTTGCGGCCATGACCAGAGTGGAATAATTCGAGAAAGGTAAAGGCATCCTGATAGTCACCGATCCAGCCGGCGCGAAAGACCTCCGTCACCCGGCGCTGGGCCCGGTTTTGCAGGAACACGCGAAATTCCTCATTGACCATGCGGGTGCGCACGCCC
>JBGTEC010000219.1:0-22175 GCA_041747995.1 Wenzhouxiangella sp. | reverse complement strand
TTCCCCGTCACCCAACAAGGTCGGCATTCTCGACGTTGATTTCGGAGCTCAATACCGAGCCTGTACCTTCCCCTGTCAACGCTTAGCCGATGCCCTCGCGAACATCTGCCTATGACTCGGGGCTCTGGCGGGGTGCTAACCCTTTCCAGATAGCGGGCTTTCACCGCTTGATCTACCACCGGCTTTTGCCGGCGGGGTGTCCTGTTCTTGTTGTTCTTGTTATCATTCGGCCTGACCGCCGCCAATGAACAGCGATATGGCTTGAGTGGTCTGATCCTGTAGGCAATCGCGAAAGGCTGTGGCATGGCCAGCGCCGCACCGGTAGCCAATCAGCTCCAACGAATCGGGATACGCTTCGATCAAAAAGTCGAGGTCCTGCGGGCGTTCAAACGCGTCGTCCTCGTAGGCGAAAACTAGAGCTCGGATGTGCTCGGCCTTCAGCATGTGTTCGATCTGGCGGGGACGAATCTTTTGGCGCCATATTGGATAACGTTGTTCCTCGCTCCTGGGACCAGCAAACGCTGGCGCAAAGGCAATTACGCCATTGAAGCGGTCGCCAAACTCTTGAGCTGCCATCAGCGCACTCCAGCCACCGGCCGAATACCCGGACAGGTAGATGTTCTCAGTAGGAACACCCGCAGTACGCAACTCATCGATGATTGCAGCCAATTCGTCAGCCCGACGAAAGATCCAGTTGCCCGCCATACGCGGCAGAAGGGGTCTGTCGACAGCGGCAGAACAATGGAAGTAAATCAGAACCTGCTCACCATGCAGTGCACTCAAGGATGACGGAACTTGGCTGGACCAGCCGCTACAATCCTGCCGGCGTTGCGGACGGCGATTACCATGGGTGTAAACGACGACGGAAACCTGGCTGGGTTCAGAAATATGAATGGCCGGGCGCTTACCACGGTACGTGAATTGAAGCGGAGTGGCACCGTGGTCACCGTCCAAGAAACCACTATGGCCTTGTTCCGTCTGACATCCAACAGCCAGCAGCGTGGCCAGTAACAATCCAATCAACGCAGTCAATCTCTGCATAAATCCACCCTAATCATTGAAGTATATTCATACACAAAAACCAACAAACCATAGCCCAATCCATACACTTTTTGAGTAGCAGACTTGAAAGGGCAAGAAGACTGCGGTTGCTTGATGCTGGTGACTTTTATATCGACACCGAGGCCGGGCAAATCAATCCCGGAGGCCGAGTTGCCACCTTGATCCAAGTAATTCTCCATTAAATACGCAGTAAATTTGTGCTCTAAATAGGTGCCTACAGCCTTGCCATCCGTTACCCATAAAGGGCCGGCTCGTCATATTTGGTTTCTATTTCGGCAAAGGCAGCTGCTTCTTCACACAGCGTGTTCAGGGTTAGTTCGTTTTTCATTCGCCTCTCATTTTCATAATATTTGGCTTTGACCAGAACGGCGAAGGAGCCAGCTCGGTTATACCGGTCCTGAAGTAACCCCGCCACGATTCAACAATGATAATGCAAGCGCTTGCCGCTACGAGAAGTGATGCCAAGATACACGATCACTAATTCCAAAAGGCTGCATTGGATCGCGCAAAACTAGGGCAGCAGCTGAGCAATCACCCTCCCCCCAATCATATCCACTCCAATAGCCCCACGCAATCAAATAAGCCATAAAGAGCTACCCGATTAGCATCGTGTCTCAGTCGAAAGCCAAGAATCCCCCGACATCACCCCTGCACGCCGGCCTCAAGCGGGAGGATTCGCTGAAGGCCTCGCCACGCGTCGAACTGAAGCGGATCTTCCCGCTTGAGGCCGGCCTCGAAGCCACGGAACCCCAAGCACCGAGACACGACGCCAATCCGGAAGAGCTATTCCCCTTCACTCCCCCCCAACCCGCACCTCAACCAAATGCTCCCCCCCATCATCCAAAAACGGCACCACCCACCCATCCCGCGCCACCCCATCAAACCGAACCCCAACCTCCCCAACCTCCCCAACCTCCCCATCCTCCCCATTCCCCAAAACCTCCACCCGAACAACATACCAACTCCCCCCCAACCCCAACCTCGCCTCAAACCCATCCCAATCCCCCGGCAAACAAGGCCGAATCTCCAACTCATCCCCTCGCCGCCGCAACCCCAACAACGCCTCAATCCCCGCCCGCTGCAACCAGGCCGCCGCCCCCGTATACCAGCTCCAACCACCCCGCCCCCGGTTGTCCGCAACGCTGTAGATGTCGCCTGCCAGCACATACGGTTCAACCCGATAACGCCCCGCATCCGACTCACTATCAGTGCGCAAGATCGGATTCAACAACCGAAACAGTTCCATGGCCCGGTCACCGTCGCCAATCTTTGCCATGGCCCAGACGGCCCAGGTGGCGGCGTGGGTGTACTGGGCGCCGTTTTCGCGGATGCCGGGCGGGTAGCCCTTGATGTAGCCGGGATCATGGCGGCCGCGGTCGAACGGCGGTGTCAGTAGCTGGATCAGGCGGTCCTTGTCATCGACCAGGTGTTCCTGGGCCGAGCTCATGGCTTGTCTGGCCCGATCAGTGACCTTGTCCGGACCCAGTACCGACCAGGCCTGGGCGATCAGGTCGATCTTGCATTCGTCCGCGCTGGCCGAGCCCAGGGGCGTGCCATCGTCGAAATAGGCGCGCTGGTACCACTTGCCGTCCCAGGCCACTTGATCGACTTGGGTGTTGAGAACCTCGGCCAGGTGGCGATATTGTTCGGCGCTGTCACGGTCGTTCTTGAGCAGGCAGACTTCAGAGAAATCGTTCAGTACCCGGATCAGGAACCAGCCCAGCCAGACGCTTTCGCCGCGGCCGGTCAGGCTGACCCGGTTCATGCCGTCGTTCCAGTCGCCATTGCCGATGGTCGGCAGGCCATGCGGGCCGACCGTGGAGGCGCGGTCCAGGGCGCGCCGGCAGTGTTCGAACAGCGATTCGGTGCGGGCGGATACGGGAAATTCGGCATAGCGCTCGCTTTCATCCGGCGGCAGCGGCGCGCCATCGAGGTAGGGCACCTGCTCGTCGAGCACCGCCTGGTCGCCCGTGGTTTGGATGTAATGGGCGACCGCGTAAGGCAGCCAGAGCAGGTCGTCGGAGCAGCGGGTGCGCACGCCGCGCAGCGGCATCTCGTGCCACCAGTGCAGGACATCACCTTCGATGAACTGGCGGCTGGCTGCGGTGAGCAGATGGGCGCGTACCATCTCCGGCTTGTACCAGAGCATGGCCAGCATGTCCTGGAGCTGATCTCGAAAGCCGAAGGCGCCGCTGGACTGGTAGTAGCCGGTCCGCCCCCAGATCCGGCCCATCAGTGCCTGGTACGGCAACCAGTCATTGAGCATCAGGTCCATGGCCGGTTCGGGGGTGCGAACCTGCACAGGATTGAGGAAATCGCGCAGGCGCTTGATGGCCTCTTCGTGGCTGGCGTCGGTCGCGCCGGGGCGACGGAACGTCTGGATCAGCAACCGGGCCTCGGCCAGGTCTCTGCCCTGCCCGACCAGGAAATCGACCGATTGGGTTTCGCCCGGTGGCAGGTCGAAATGGACCTGGATGACGCCACAGGGATCACTGCCTTTCTGCTGACGGCCGCTCAGGCCGATGCGGCGCAATGCGGCCGGATTGCGGGTGCTGCCGCCCGGGCCGAGGAAATCGCGGCGGCAGGTGGTAAAGCCATGCAGTGGCAGGCTGGTAGCCATGAAAGCCCTGGCCTCACCACTGCGCAGGCTAAAAGGGTTGAATGCGGTAATGGCAGCGCGCTCGACATCGACCTCGCTTTGCAGGTGATGGGCATGGTCGAGCCGATTGGTGCCCAGCACCCACTCGAGATAATAGGTGGCCGTCACCCGTCTGATCCGGTCGCTGCGATTGGTCAGGCTCAGGCGGCAGACCTTGACCGGCATGTCGGCGTCGACGTGAATGCGCAGCTCCTGTTCGAGCTCCTTGCTGGCGTGCTGAAATACGGTGTATCCGAGGCCATGGCGGACCCGATAGTCGCTTTCGTCATCATGATCGTCATCATCATCGTCATTACCATTGGCCGGCATCGGTCCCGGGGTCGGCGTCCATACCTCGTTGGTTTCTTCATCACGCAGGTAAAGCACTTCTCCGGAAGGCTCACTGACCGGATCATTCATCCACGGCGAGATACGGCTCTCGCTGGCGTTGTGGGCCCAGGTGCAACTGCTGCCATTGCTGCTGACCAGGCAGCCGAAATGCGGATTGGCCAGCACATTGCTCCAGGGGGCTGGCGGCAGGACGCCCCTGGGTGTCTGAATGACGTATTCGCGCCGATCACGGTCGAAGCCGCCGAAACCGTTTTCAAAGATCAGTTCCGGTGCTTCGGGCAGTGGCAGCGGCTGCCACTCGCGCGGCTGCAGGCTGACGGTGGGCAGAACGGGTTGTAATGGCTGGTCGATGAGTTGATCACCGATCGAGGCGGCCTGGGCATCGAGGACGACGCTGGCGGCGTGTTCCAGGGCGAGACGGTGATCGGCGCCGAGTTCGCGTCCGGAAATCAGGGTCACGGTGCCGATCAGGCTGCGGAAGGTGCGCGAGCGGATTTCATCGATCTGGTTGCGCAGGTAATCGCGACTCGGCTGGCCGTAGCCCCCTGCCCCCTCGTCGATGATCACCAGGTCCGCGCGCCACTGGCGTCCGCCCAGCCAGGTGTGGGCCTTGAGCAGACGTTCGATCTGGGCCGGTTCGCCGCCGTCATGGAGCCGGACCAATATCAGGGGCCAGTCGCCCGAGATGCCGCGTGCAAAAAGCTGCGACTGGATCGACCCCGACGGCAGTGTATCGGGCAATTGCCGCCAGCCGGGTTCGGGCATGAGCAGGGCCGAGAGCAGGCGCATGATGTCGGACCCTTCATCCGGATCAATCCGGAGGTTGTGGAATTCCTGCGCGGTTTGCATGTAGGCCTGTTCGAACAGCCAGGAGACCCGCCCCATCGAGCGGTAGAAGCGCATGTTGGCCAGCAGTTCGCGTCGTGACCGGCTGACGCCGCTCAATACCGCCAACTCAACCTGCCCATAGGGTTCGATGGTGAATTCCAGCGCCGCTGCCATGACCGGATCCAGCACGGCGCCGGAGCGCCGGGCCAGTCCGTCGGCGCCGGCGCGCAAGCCCTCAGGATCGCCCGAATGGCCGCCGCGGCCGAGAAAACTACCGCGGTCGGTATCCCAGCCGGATTTTGAGTCCGGGGTGGTTGGCCGAACGAAAGCGTGGGCGAAATACAGGGGTTTTTCAGCACTGCTGCGCGGGCGCCGGCGAAACAGCAGGGTGTGCTCGGCCTCCAGGTATTGGCTTTCCACGAACAGGCGGGAGAAGGCCGGGTGGCGTTCGAATTCCCCGGCGCCGGCCATGGCCAGTTCGGCGTGAGAGGCCACCAGCAGCCGGCGCGGCCGGTCGGTTTCGTTATTGATGGTCAGCTTGCGCGCCTCGATGTCATGCTGGGAGGCGATGGCCACTTCCATCCGGCTCATCAGGCCATGACCGCGGCGCTGGATCACGACCCGATGGGGGCCGAAGCGGGTCTCGACCTCGATCGGTTCGTCGCTTGCCGGGGCGCGGCCGGATGCCAGCATCTGGCCGCTGTCGATATCCTTGATCACCAGCGATTGGCCGCCATCGACAACCGTCCGGTCGGCCCGCCAGCGCGTCAGCGCGATATGGTCCCAACTTGAGCCGCCGTTGCCATTGGCATCGATCAGCACGCTGTAATGGCCATTGGACAGCAGGGCATGCTGGGATACATCGGCGGCTGGATCCACGGGCCAGAGTGTTGGGCCTGGCGCCACCCGGGCCGACGGTCCGATGCGTGGCTGCCGGCTTGCTTTCAGCGGCGGCGGGGTCCTTGGCATGCGTTCATGAAGCAGGATCGAGGCGCCGCTCAGGGACGGCTCGGCATGAAAGCGGCGCACCATTGCATCGTCGTTGAGGTAATTGTCGATCGCCAGCAGCGCCATGCCCTGGTGATGGCTCATCCACGAGCGCACCACCCGCGGGCGGTGGACCGTCAGTTTTTCCCGCCGGCCATAGTCCACGGCCTCGTGAAATCCATAGAGCCCCAGTGCCTTTGCATCGCGCAGTTTGTAAAGATTGGCCAGCACATCGCCGGGACTGAATGGCAAGGCCATCATCGAGGCATAGGGTGCTACGACCAGCCGGTCGCCCAGATCGCGCCGGAAACCGAGCAGTGGCACGCCGAAGCTGCGGTACTGGTAGTGACGCTGTTCATCGAGTTGGTAGTAGCCGGATTCCGACGTGCCCCAGGGCAGATCGCGGCGATCACCGAAATCCTTGTGCAGTCTGATCGCCTGGCGACAGGCCTTGTCGATCAGGCTGCGCTCCGGCGTGCGGGTGTAAAGACCCGGCATCAGGTATTCAAACAGCGTCGCCCCCCAGGACATCAGGATGCTGCGGCCACCCAGTCGGCGGTAAGGCCGGCCCAGGTACATCCAGTGGCGCAGTGGCACATCGTGCTTCGATATGGCAATCAGGCTGGCCAGCCTGGCCTCGGAGGCTAGCAGATCGTAGTGGTTCGGGTCCAGCGTGGCGCTGCTGGCATCGAAACCGATGCGAAACAGGTGGCGTGTGCGGTCGTAGAGGAAAGTGAAGTCCATCTCGGCGACCCAGCGATCGGCGAGTCGGCTGATTCGGCCAAGATCGAGCAGAACTTCGTCCGCATTTGCCGTGGCCTGGTCAAGTTTCCCTGGCAATGCTTCCAGAAAGCCGATCGCTCGATCCGGCAGCGCGGATGATGGATCGGATGCGGAACGAAGTGTCCTGATCAGCTCATGTGCGCGCTGACCTGAATGGGCAGCGCCAGACAGCGTCCAGTCTTCAACCAGACACTGCTCCAGTTCGCACCATTCGGCATGGGTCCGCATCTGGCTCAAGTCTTCGGCCCCGAGCAAGGCCAAGTCGGACAGCCAGGGCAAGAGTTGTTCAATGTGTTGATCGATGCGGCGAAGCTGGCGGTCCAGCTCCGCCAGCCACACTCGCAAGCGGTGCAGTGCTTCCTTGGTCAGCTCGACATCGGCATGCTCGGTCAACTGCAGCAAGGTGTCGGTCAGTCTTTTGTGCTTGTACTTTTGCCAGTCAACCAAAAGCGCCTGCCCATCCAGGGCGTCGACCTGGCATAGCTCCTCGCTGAGTTTGTCGAGCATGGTCAGTAACGGGTTGAGAACTGCCTCGTGTCTGGCCCCGCCGGGAAGTGCGTCCAGGGTTTCGCGGATGACCAGGAGCGTATCGGCCAGACCCCGGATCAGCCTTTCCGGAGACAGCGGCTGGGTGGCCTGTTCGTCCAGCCCGCGCGCGACCACCAGCAGCGCGGCGGCCAGGTTGCCGCTGTCGACCGTCGAGACATAGCGCGGCAGCAGCGGCTTGAGGTTCTCGAGCTCGTACCAGTTCAGCCAGTGGCCACGGTGGCGCTCGAGTTCGGCCATCCGCTCCATGCTGTTGTCCAGCCAGGCAGTGAGTGATTGAACATCCATCCAGCCGAAATCATGGGCGGCCAGCGCCGCATTCAAACCCATGCCGATATTGGTCGGAGAGGTTCGCCGGGCCAGGTAGACGCGCGGGTCCTCCTGGAAATTGTCCGGCGGCAGCCAGTGGTTGTCCGGGCTGACGAAGCGTTCGAAGAACAGCCAGGTCCGGCGCGCTGTCGTGCGCAGAAACTGCTGGTCGGCAGCCGACAACTTCTCCGGTTTGCGTCCCAGCGGACGATCCAGCCAGGAAACCACGAGCGGGGCCAGCAGCCAGGCCAGCAGGAAGGGTGCGGCGACTGGAAGTGCCAAAGGATTGATCAGGCCGATCAATAGGGCTGCAACAATGGCGACCGCGGGCGATGCCCATAGCTCGCGAACCAGCCCGATCAGCCTGCCATGACCGCTCATGCGACGGTGAGCGTGGGCCGCCGTGGTCCATTCGAGTAAATGCCGTCGCGTGATGCCGAGCCGGATCAGGGTGCGGACGATGGCATCGAGCAGGACGTTGGTCTGATACGGCAGGAGCAGCAGGCTGATCAGCCAGTGTTCGACATGGCGCAACAGGCTGGGCGGTGCATTGAGCACCAGGGCCGGCGATGCCACAGGCCGGCTGACGATGCGCGTCAGCAAGCCAAGCAGGTCCGCCAGCAAGGGCGCGGCAGCCAGCGCGGCGATCGCTATTGTCCAGGCCAGCGCCGAGCCCGGCAGCCAGCCCAGCCAGGCGAGCAGCAGCAAGGCCAGGGTCGCTGGCGGCATCAGGCTTCGGCGCAGGTTGTCGATGATCTTCCAGCGATGGAACCACTTGACCGGGTTGCGGGCCCGGCTGCCATCTTCCTTGCGTACACGCCGGAACAGCCACGGCAGCAATTGCCAGTCGCCGCGTACCCAGCGGTGCAGACGGCGCATGTAGGTTGCGCTGTTCGGTGGAAATTGCTCGAGCAGCATGAGGTCGGTTGCCAGCCCGACCCGGCCGTGCACGCCCTCGAGCAGGTCGTGGCTCAGGACCGTGTTCTCGGGAATTCGACCGCTGAGCGTGTGTTCGATCGCCCGCCAATCGTAGATCCCCTTTCCGGTAAACACGCCCTCGCCAAACAGGTCGTGGTAGACATCGGAGCTGGCATGGGTATAGAGATCGATCGTGTTGTCACCGGAAAAGACGTGGTTGAAGGGCGTGACGATGGTGTTTTCCGGGTCGATCTCCAGCCTGGGCTGGATGATGCTGTAGCCCGCCTTCAGCGTACCGGTGGCTGGATCCAGAACGGCCTGGCTGAGCGGATGGGCCATCGTCCCGACCAGGCGCGAAGCCGTGCCCGGCAGCATGCGGGTATCGGCATCGAGGGTGATGACAAAGCGTATGTCATCAAGAGTCGTGCGGTCGCCTTGAAAGGTGTCGTAGCTGGTATCGGTCGCGCCCTCGAGCAGGCGATTGAATTCCATCAGCTTGCCGCGCTTGCGCTCCCATCCCATCCAGCGGCCTTCGGACGGGTTCCATTGGCGGTAGCGGCACAGGAACAGGAACCGGCCGTGACCGTGCTTTTGTGACAGCTCCTCGATGCGGGCGCTTGCCTGGTCCAGCAGGGCCTGGTCGGCTTCGCTTCTTTCTTCATGGTCAGCATCGGGCAGGTCGGCCAGGACGGCATAGGTCAGTTGCGGGTCGGGATTACTGAGGTAGTTGGCCTCCAGGCGCTCGAAGATGTGGTCGACATCGACCGTGTCGGTCACCAGCACCGGATTGACGACCGCGGTTCGGTAGGCCTGGGGAATGCCATTCTCGAAGTCCATGCGCGCCAGGGTTCGAGGCGGCACCAACCAGACCATCAGTCCATTTAGCAGCGCCATCGCCAGGCCCGTCGATGGCAAGGCGACAAGCGCGAGAATCAGCAACATCGGCCCGGGTGTCACTCCACCGTAGTGCAGTCCGGCACCCAGGGCCAGCAAAGGCAGCAGGGCAAGCAGAAAAAGGGTGCTGAAGTAGAGCCAGCCGGGTCGACGGTCGGCAAAGCGGGCAAACCACTGGCCGATGGCCGGCTTGAATCCGATTCGCTGTTCCAGCGTCTGCCGTCCGCGGCCGATCAGGTAGTACCCGACATGCGCCTTGCGCGGGTCATCGACCGCACCCTGCCCTGACAGCTCGACGGCCTGCCCGGCGATCTGCGCTTCGTCCAGGCGGCTGCGGCGAGCCAGGCTTTCGATGACATTGCGGTATCGATTGCGCGACTCGAACTCCATATTGGCATAAGCCTGGTTCGGGTCTTCGTTCAGGCAGCGCTCGACTCGGCTGACACGCTCGAAAAAACGGTGCCAATCGTAAGCATCGACATTGCGCAGGCTGATGACCAGACCGGCGATTCGGGTGGTCCGTTCGGATTCAGGCGTAGCACCAGCATGGTCCTGGTTGTTGCCCGCCTCGACCACGGCTTCGGCCTCGGTGATCAACTGGTCGATCACGGTCAGACCGAGCAGGCCCGGCAAGGCCCAGAGTTCCCCGATGGTGAGAACGACGTGTTCCTGGTAGAGATCCACTTGCTGGGTGACCCACTCCAGGTCGATAGGCAGCTCGCCGGCCTCCAACAGCCGGCGGGCCAGCGCTTCGACATGCAGCCTATGTGTGTCAGGAGCCTCGGTCAGTCGCGGCAACCGGCGCAGGTAGCGATCCGGCAGGTTGCCTTCCAGCGCCTCCAGCGCATCCTCGATGACGTGACGATTATCGAGCAGCCACTCCTGGGCCCGGGTTGCCAGAAGGGCCTCCGTCAACCCCGTCTCCAAACCCTGGTAGACCCGCAACACCCGCCGCTTGAGCGCCCGCACACGCTGTTGCGCCAGTTCGACTCGCCGCCGGGCGTTCAGCCCCTTGACCGCTTCGTGCGCCAATCCTTTCAGGATCGGATCAAGCGAGCCGTTGGACATGGACAACCTACCCCCTGGCCCCACCATTCAGCACGACCACCGGCAACTGGCTGGCCCGCGGGAGGCATTCTCCAACCCGTGTTCGACTCAAGCCGGCACTGTCGGAGGAATCCGCTCCGGCAATGATCAGCAAGTCGATTCTCTCGGCATTGATGAGCTTGCTGATGCATTGGGCCGGATTGGCGCTGACTTCCAGCCTGGAAATGAACCTGGGGTCGTTCCCCCGTTGGCGGATCAGGTCGGAAAGGTAGCGCCGGCCGGCCCGAATATTGGCCGCGACCACCTCGTCGTGCAGCTTCTGCTCGGCCTCGGACAAGGGCAGCCGGCGAGGCATCACGGGGGCTGCAGCCACGTACAACAGGATGATTTCGGCATCTTCGCTGCCCACCACCTCGTCGGCCAGTTGCAAGCCCTGCTCAGCCTGGCGGGTGCCGTCCAGGGGAACCAGGATGCGTTGGTAACTGCTGTCTGTTTCCAGACCATCGAGCTGACGGATAATGGCCACCGCGACGCCGGAGGTGGAAAGGACCTTGAGGACAGTGCCGCCAAACGGGAAGCTGGTTCTGCCGCTGGCCCCATATGCTGAAAGAACGACCAGGTCGATATCCAGGTCGGTCGTCGCCCGCAAAATGGATTCAGCCGGTCGGCCCTCGCTCAATTCGACGGTTGAGCTGACCCCTCCCAGTACTGGGGATGCGGCCAGGCTGTGCAGGTAGCGGGATGCCTCAGCCTTGCGAATTCGCCAGTCGACACTTTCGGTCAGGCTGACGGCCGAGGATTCAAGGGCATGGAACAGGACCAGGCGGGCATTGAAGGCTTTGGCCAGGTGGACCGCATGCGGCAAGGCCGATTCGGCCTCATTGGAGCCATCGAGTGGAAGCAGGATTCGCTTGAACGCCATCACGCCTTTCCCTGATCGATTGATCTTTGACCCGAATTATCCATGACCCAGCCTACTGCGACGACGCCAGGCCCCGGTCATGAATAATCCGGGCTTAAGTCTGGCCGATTTCTCCGCTGATGGAATTGATGCAGGTCAAGGTTGGAAGCCTTGCCCCGGTTGAGTCAAATGGTTGCCAACCCCGCCAAAGGGTCTATCCGCAATTGTTCAAGCGCAATTGCCTATCCACACTTGCTTATCCACACTGACTATCCACATTTGGAATAGCCGCAAGCCAGGCAGGTCTGACAGCCATCGAGCAATACCATCGCCTTGGTATGACACTTATAGCACAGGGACGCCGAGGCTGGATAGCTCGACGCTTCCGGGCTTTCTTTCAGGCTCGCAGCCGGCTGCTTGATTCTGCCGCGGTCAGTCAGGTTTTTTTTTTCGGCTTCCTTCAGATCCCGCGCCTCGACTTCGGCCTGCTTGCGCTTGAGCATCAGTTGCTGCTGCTCGCTGAGCTCTTCCGGCTCGAGCATGCCGATCCGTCGCAGGTGATGCTCGATCACCGCGCCGATGTCAGCCACGATCGAGGGCACGAAGCGGCCGCCGGGCTTGAAATAGCCGCCCTTGGGATCGAAAACCGCCTGCAACTCCTCGGCCAGGAAAGTCACATCACCGCCTTTTCTGAAAACAGCCGACATCACCCGGGTCAACGCCACGATCCATTGGAAATGATCCATGTTCTTCGAGTTGATGAAAATCTCGAAGGGCCGACGCTGCTCATGCTCGGTGTCGGCGTTCAGGATGATGTCATTGATCGTGACGTAAAGGGCATGATCATCCAGCGGCGTGCGAATCTTGTAGGTCGAGCCCTCAAGGCATTCCATGCCTTCCGGACGCTCGAGCTTTTCGTGCATGCGGATGATCTCGGCCTTTTTCGGGCCGGTTTTCTCGGCGGGTTTCTTGTCCCGCACCTGGTAACCAACGATTTTCTTGTCAATTCGAACTGTCATGGTCAGAACTTCCCGTAGTAGCCCTCTTTGAGGGCGTCAAACAGATTGGCCGCAGTGTGAGTCTCGCCGTCGTATTCGACCTCTTCATTGCCTTTCAGCTCCACGGTGGTGCCGTCCTCGAGCTCAAAGGCATAGGTCGTGGACTCCAGGTCTTTTTCGGTCACCAGCACCCCCTGGAACGCCTGCGGATTGAAGCGGAATGTGGTGCAGCCTTTCAGGCCCTGCTCCCAGGCGAACAGGTAGATGTCCTTGAAGTCTTCGTAGGGATAGTCGGTCGGCACGTTGGCGGTTTTTGAAATCGACGAATCGATCCATTTCTGGGCGGCAGCCTGAATCGCGACGTGAGCCTTGGGAGTAACAGACTCCGCAGTAATGAAATAATCCGGCAACTGCTCGGATTCATCTTCGCTGAAGGGCATGGCGCCGGGGTTGACCAGAGTACGGTAGGCGAGCAACTCGTAGGAATACACGCTGACCTTTTCCTTGCTCTTGCGCCCTTCCCGGATCACGTTGCGGTTGTAATGGTGGGCGAAGCTGGGCTCGATGCCATTGGATGCATTGTTGGCCAGCGACAGCGAAATCGTGCCGGTCGGCGCAATCGAGGTGTGGTGGGTAAAGCGTGCGCCCTGCTCCGCCAACTGATCAACCAGCTCAGGGGCAACTTCTGCCACCTTTTGCATGTAACGGCTGTAGCGGGCATGCAGGACGCGACCGGGAATGCGGTCGCCAGGCTTGAAGCCATCGCGCTTCATTTCCGGGCGCAGGCGCAGCATCTGAGGTGTGACCTCGAACTCCTCCAGCATGATCGGCGCCGGGCCTTTCTCTGCGGCCAGATCCAGGCCAACTTCCCAGCCGGCCACCGCCATTTCGCGTGCGGCCTTCTCGGTAAATTCGAGCGAATCGGGCTGGCCATACTTCATGCGCAGCATGGTCAATGCCGAGCCCAGACCCAGAAAGCCCATGCCATGACGACGCTTGTTTTCGATTTCGCGCCGCTGCTGCTCCAGGGGGAGCCCGTTGATTTCAACCACGTTGTCGAGCATGCGGGTAAAGATCTTGACCGTGCGCCGGTACTCGTCCCAGTTGAACCGGGCCTGTTCGGTGAATGGCTCATCAACGAATCGAGTCAGGTTGACCGAGCCCAGCAGACAGGCGCCATAAGCTGGCAATGGTTGTTCGCCGCAATTGTGGGCGTGCAGACCATTGCCGTCAAAGGTGTTGATGCCTGGAATCTGCACGTCGAAAACGTCTTCAACACCGTGATCTTCGACGCTGGTCACACGGGCGACGAAGCGCTCGCGATTGAGCTTGCGCGAATATCTGGACAGATGATCTTCGAGTGCTGCCTGCTTGCAGACGTCGGCAAAACCGATCACATCGCAGTAGCGCTGCAGGTTTTCGCCGCTGATGACAAGCTCGTGCTGGGCCTGGGTCGGATATTCGCGCATGCCGCCCTTGCCGTCGGGCAACAACTGGTGAGATGCCTGGCGGCGGTCGGTGTAGATCTTCGATGCAACTCCTAAGCGCAGCAGCATGCGCTGAACGCACTTGAGCCGGTCAAGATCGGACTGGGACAGGCGAATGCTCACGCCCTTGCTCTGGCTACCCTGCACGCTGCCGTCGGCGTCGAAGAAACCGCGCAGGAAGCCACGGTAGCCGGCGCTGGAAGCCTGCTCCAGCCGGGGCGTGATCGCCTTGTTGCCAGGCACCATGCCCATGCCGGCGGCCAGCTCACTGATGGCCGCGGTGGCCATCCGGAACTCATTGCGCCCGGGCACAGAAATCCAGCCGGAGAAATCCGCGCGATGCGGAAGTGATCTGGCCGCAGTCTCGACCGCTGCCATGATCGATTGAGCGCCTGAAACGCTGGCCGTGCCATTGACCACTGCAGCGTCCCGCCAGACCGACAGCACGGCTTTGTCCTGCTTGAGCGTGCCATCACCAACCAGCAGGCCCAGCAGATAGCCTTCATCCTCGTTCAGGGCACCGGCCCACTCGGGCGCTTCACGGTGGTTATTGAGCAGCACACGATCGCCCGGCTGGAGGTTGCCGGCCGCACACCACTCGGTATCGGTGCGGTATCGGGTAAAGGCGTTGACCCGTCGCACACGATGGTCACGAGTCAGTTTCAGCTCGTAGCCTTCGGCTGTGGCGAGCCGCACCACGGGCTTGGTGGCCGTCCTGAAGAAGCCTTCGCTTCCTGAGGCGTGGACGTTGCCATCGACGATGGCGGAGAACGAGTGGCCGACCAAGTCGCTGACCTGACGCGGTCCGGCGCTCGTCTGCACCCAGGTATCGGCGGTAACACAGGGGTTGGTCGCGCGGATGTTCTCGCACCACCAGTTGTTGTTTTGCTCGTTGATGCGGTCGACGAGGACAAATCCCGGCTCGGCGAAATCGTAGGTCGAGGCCATGATCATGTTCCACAGGCGCTTGGCGGGAACCGTCTTGTAGATCCGGCAGGCGACCAGGCCCTCCTCGTTGCTGACATAGCCGGCTGTTATGGGCCAGTCACGCCAAACCACCTGGGCCGGGTCGTTCAGGTCGGTATCACCGGCCTCGCTTTCGAGCATGGGAAACGACAGTGGCCAGTCGGTGTCTTCCTTGACGGCCTTGATGAAGTCGTCGGTGATCAGCAAGGAACAGTTGAACTGCCTGAGCACACCGTTTTCGCGCTTGGCGCGGATAAAATCGGCCACATCGGGGTGCGAAATATCGAATGTCGCCATCTGCGCCCCACGCCGGCCACCGGCCGATGAGACGGTAAAGCACATCTTGTCGTAGATGTCCATGAACGACAGCGGCCCGGAGGTGTAGGCGCCAGCCCCTGACACATAGGCGCCCTTGGGGCGCAGGGTGGAAAATTCGTAGCCGATGCCGCAGCCGGCTTTCAGCGTCAACCCGGCTTCATGGACCTTGCCCAGGATGTCGTGCATGGAATCGCCAATGGTGCCCGAGACCGTGCAGTTGATCGTGGAGGTCGCCGGCTTGTGGTCCAGCGCACCGGCATTGGAAGTGATGCGCCCGGCCGGGATGGCGCCACGACGCAGGGCCCAGAGAAACTCCCGGTACCAGAGCTGACGTGACTCAGGGGTCTGTTCGACCTCGGCCAGTGCTTTCGCTACCCGCTTGTAGGTGTCGTCTATCTCCTCGTCGATGTATTCCCCGGTTTTCGACTTCAGGCGATATTTTTTGTCCCAGATATCCAGTGACGCCTCCTGAAAGGCGATATCCGGTAGTGCCGCTGTCAGGGCTTCTGCCGAAACGCTCATGCCGCAACCTCTTGTTAGATCATACATGTTTGGAAGTTATACACAGGTTGTTGAAACACTTGTCCCCAACCTGTTGTGCCCACTTCTACTGCAAGGCACAATATCTTGTGCCACAAATCATGTTACGCCGTTATCATGGCTGAATCAACCCAGGTTCGGCAACTGCGGTTCGCAACTCAGCTGCCACCCCGCAAAATAAGCAATCGGGCCCAATAAGAATGTTCGAAATCGTACTGTTCGAGCCGGAAATCCCGCCAAATACCGGCAATGTCATGCGCCTGTGCGCCAATGCGCCCGCGAACCTGCATCTGATTGAGCCGCTGGGGTTTTCGCTGGATGACCGGCGCTTGCGCCGGGCGGGCCTGGACTACCGCGATCAGGCCAAGGTCTTTCGCCACCCCAACCTGGCCGCCTGCCGCCTGCCGCCAGCACGTCGGCCAGCGTCGCTGGCTGGCGTTCACGACCAAAGCGGACCCACATGCAAGTAGCGGTGGCTGCCACCACGGAGGTCCCGGTCATAACGGAATGTGTAACCCAGAAAGTCCAGCGAACTGTCAGGCTGGCGCAGGTCCACAATCTGCGTCTTATTTCGGTTCAGCGTCAGACCCAATCGGGTTTCGATGATTCGTTCTATCCACTCCACCAGCTCGGGGCCAGCGTAGCGGGCCAGCACAACAAAGTCATCGGCATAACGGACCAGCTTCGCCCCAATTATTGGTTTCAACAGTTCATTCCCTCTGCGGCTCTGTGCCTCCGTGGTGAATCATTTTTTATGCGCACAGCGAGCCTTGCGGCACTAGATAATACGCTCGGTGATTGCCTTGAGAACGGCGCGGGTTCGGTCGCGGGTTCCCAGTTTGGCCAGGATTTCGGAGACGTAATTCTTGACCGTGCCTTCGGCCAGAAAGATCGAGCGTGCGATTTCGCGGTTGGAGTAGCCGCCGGCCAGCAGCCGGAGAATCTCGACCTCGCGGGAACTGAATGTCGCGGTCGCCGCGGGGTCACCGGCATAGGCATAACGCTCGCGTACCCGATCGGTCGTCATCGGCTGAAGCATTCCTTCTCCGGCTGCCAGAGCGTGGATGGCCCGCTCCAGATCTTCCGGCGCGACATCCTTGAGCAAAAATCCCTGGGCGCCGGCTTCGACCGCCTGCAGCATGAGGTCCGTATCGTCGAAGGTGGTCAATAGCAACACCGGCAATTCGTTGCCATCGGCACGAAGCATCCGGGTGAGTTCGATGCCATCCATGCCTGGCATACGGATGTCAGAGACGATCAGATCGACCGGTTGACGCGCCAGGGATCGTTCGGCCAGGGCTGCAAGCAACGGCTGACCGCTGTCGGCTTCGATCACCACCTCGATGCCGTCGAGGTCGCGCAACAGGGCCTTCAGTCCCTCCCGAATCAGGGCCTGGTCGTCGGCCAGGGCAATGCGCACTGTTTTCATGCTCGCTCCAGCGGCAGGCTGGTGACCAGTTTCAACCCTCCTTGTGCGGTCTGCTGCATGATCAATCTGCCACCCAGCGCCTCCAGGCGCTCGCGCATCCCGGTCAGACCATTACCAGGCTCGGGCGTCCTGCCGCTGGCGCAGGCGCCATTGTCGGACAGTTCCAGCACCAGTTGATCGTCGGCACGGTAAAGCTTCAACCAGGCCCGGTCGGCGCCGCTGTGACGGGCAATGTTGGTCAGACCCTCCTGGACCATTCGCAACAGCGCTTCGGCCTGCTCGGCCAGGGGTACGCGCAGACCCGGTTCGATATCGATTTCCAGCCGTGGCCTGGGCAGCGGCCGGGCAAGTTCCCGGATGCCTTCGCGCATGTCGATGCCGTCATGGGTTCGAAGTTGACGAGAGACCGCCCGCAATTCGTCGAGCAACTCGCTGGCCAACTGCTCGGCCACCTGGATCTCCTTGGAGCCGGCCTGATCGGGTTGACGCGACAGCCGGCGAAGATTGAGTTTCAGCGCGGTCAGCTTGTGCCCGGCCACGTCGTGAAGTTCGCGCGAAAGACGCAGTCGTTCCTGGTCGCGCGCAGTTTCACTGAGCAGCGCACGGGTCGCCAGCAGATTGGCGTTGACCTGGCGCAATTCATCTGCCGAACGGCGTGCCTCTTCGGCATAGCTCATTACGAGAACAGCGAAAACCTGGAAAGCGCCGTAGGCGAGCACGGTCGGCAGCAGCCAGGCAACAGGTATTTCCCAGCGCCAGATCATCAGGGCGACAAATGTCGCATTGATCGCCACCAGCGTCAGGACGATACCGAGCGGCCGGAACTGGCTGACCAGCATGGTCGCCACCAGGATCAGCAGGATCGGTGATGTCCCGGAACGACCGAGCCCGATCAGGGCCAGCGCCGAGCCGGCCAGCACAACCAGAGCTACGGACAGCAGCAGCGGTGGGCCGCTCTCCTCCAGCAACAGGCAGGCCAGCCAGGCGGCCAGAAAGACCAAAAGCAGGACGTCGGCGATCAGGCCGAACCCTTCACCCGGCAGCCCGAGGCGCCCGGTGACGGAGACCCAGACGGCGAACCAGGCGAGATAGGACGCAAGGACCAGGGGTGCGGCCAGCGTGGTCAGCAAATTGCGAATCGGTGTTCGGCTGATATTCATGCCGCTTTATAGGCGCTCGACCGTACTAAAAACAAGTGCACAAGCCCAGAAGGTGACTTTCGGCACCCCGATGACCTGACTTCCGGCACCTGATCGCCTGACCGGATCGGACCACCATGTCTGCTCATTCACATTTCCTCAAAAGGATTGCACCATGTCCGTCATCGACCATTTGTATAACTTTCTTCTGCCCCACATTGTCGCTGGTGTCGTGGCCCTGCTGGCCTTCTGGGTCGCGGCCCTGTCGCGCAAGGGCAGCCGTCCGCATCGTTTTGCCGGGCGCGTTCATCTGCTCGCCATCCTGATGGTGGTGCTGACTGCCCTGCCGCTGACGCTGGTGGCCTTGCTCAGGGGCAACCTGGTGACCGCGGCATTCCTCAGCTTCCTGGTCGTCCTCGTCAGCCACAACAGCCTGGTGGCATGGCGAGCCGTTCGTCTGAAACGGAATTTTGATCGCTTTATCAACCTTACCTACCGGGTAGGCGCCCTGCTCACCGGCCTTGCCGGTCTGGGCGTGATCGTGCTCGGCGCCATTCACGGTTCGGTGATCCTGCTTGCGTTCGGCGCCGTCGGTCCATTGGCTGCGTTCGGTTCTGTCCGAATGATACGCGACCCCGCCCCACCGGCGAACTGGTGGCTCAGAGAACACCTCGGCGCCATGATCGGTAACGGTATCGCGGTCCACATCGCGTTCCTACAGATCGGGCTCGGCCGCTGGCTGCGCGGCCTGGACTACAACGTGATCATTCAGCTCTCCTGGCTGCTGCCGCTTTTTGCCGGAGTGGTCGCAGGGCTATGGATGTCGCGCAAGTGGCTGTCGAACAAGCCCGGACGGGGCGGACAAGTCATCGCCCGGGGCTGATCATCGGCCCGCCGGGCGTGATGCCGATTCGCTCGATGATCAGTACGCCAGGGTCGGAATTGTCGAACTGCAACTCGATGGCCTGCAGGCGCTCGGGCCGCAAGCCGTCGGAAACAAATTCGCTCAAGGGTATGGCAACCGATTGCAGCAGGGGTTCGGTAGGCGAGTGGTAGCGCTCGCGGTTGACCAGGTCCAGGCGTGTGTGGCGTACCGGCAACGGCGGCAGTACCTCGCTGAAATCAGACAAGGGTCTTTGAGTTCGAGTGCCCTCGGAGTCTTCCAGCACCACCACGATCCCGATTGGCGGTCGCAAGGCGGTTTCGACCGATTCGGCTTCCTGGTGGTCGGCGGCTTCGTCCTGTTGACCAAGCCGAGGCGGCGGATCACGATCAGCCTGTGCCATGTCCAGCCAAAGCACGCTGTCATCGCCCAGCCCGAGTTGCGCCTGCAGATGGGCGTCAATGTCGATACGGTAGGAAGGGTGTTGCTCGGAGGAATTGCCGGATGCGGCATCCCAGCCCAGAAATACACCGGTCTGGCGGCGCTGGGTATTGCCCCGGTAGCCAATATCTTTTTCGGCCCAAAGATCCAGGTCACGCCCCGACAGGCTCACCCCGGCGGTGCCCGAGCGAGTGATGTCGATGCCCTGCTCGAAAGTCGTCAAGAGCTGCCGGCGACCGTCGTCGCAACGTGTCACGAAGACAGTTGCCGGCAACAGACGCCCGGCAACGCCGGGGTTGCAGAACAGGGCCGGGATGCTTTCGGGACGCGCGTTCGCGTTTTCCACGAACGCGGTCAGGTACAGCAGACCAACCTGGCGCTGTTCGTCGCCCGACATCAGCCATGCGCGGTTGAGCAGGCGGCCGGCGATCATGCCGGTGTCGTTGTCTCCCCACTCTGTGTTGAATTGACCATGATTGGCGTGGTGAACATAGAGCGAGCTACTGAAGCGCCCGGCTACCGGGTCGGGTCGGGTGCGAACCAGTTGACGATCGCCGGAGAAGTAGTGAACGTCGCCGTCCATGCCGCCGTGGATGACAAAGTAGCTGACATCGGACAGTTCGGTCGGCTTGCCCGAGGCCCAGAACTGCCCGTCCACCGGCGCGATGGCCGCGACCCCCTGGATGCCGAAGTTGAAGTCGAACTCGATGCGGGCATCTTCCGGGTATCTTTCAAGCCGGTTGAAGGCCGCAGCGAGTGCCGCCGCCTCGCCACCCCGCGAATGGCCGATCAGGACGACCCGATTGAGATCGATCAGTTCGTGCAGGGGATGTGTCGGTTCCTGCTGCCATTGGCGCCAGGCGGCCAGATGTTGCAGCAACAACCATCCTCGCACGCCGTTTTCGCGGGACAGCCCGCCAAACATCGCTGAATTGACGAAGTTCTGGTCAACAGAAACAACCACATGTCCCCGACTCGCCAGGTGTTCTCCCAGCCATGCATAGCCGGGGTCGGAGAAATCCATCATGTCGTGGTTGCCATGAACCACCAGCACCAACGGCAAACGTTCCCGGGCATCCAGAGGAAACCAGACCCGACCGTTGATTGGCAACGCATCCAGGCCGAATCCCCAAAAGCGCTCGCGCAGGCGCAGCCCGAAGCCGCTGGGCCGGTTGAGCATGTCCCGCGCATCGACTGATCCGGTTTGCCAGGCGGCCTGGCTTGCGTATTCTTGCCGCCAGCGGTCGCTGCCGCTGCCATAGGTCAGCGTATCGGTAAGGTACGGGCCGGGTTCGAGGAATCGAACCCAGGGCTGACCATCATGCTCGGCGACAGCAATTAAATCAGTCACCGGGTCATAATCGGTTTCGTGAGCCAGCAGCCAGGTGACAGCCAGACCACCCACCAATACCGCAGGCAGAAGAAAGGCGCCACCGGCCACGAACCTCTTCGGTTCGGTCGACAGCAATCCCACGCCGACAGCGGCAAACAAAAACACCAGGCCAAATACGAGTCCCGCCCCCAGCGCCAGTGGACCTGGCAGGCCGATCATCGCCAGCAGGCCAACGGTCGCGAGCACCCCGGACAGCCCGGCGACGGTCCACAGCCGCTTGAGAAGACCGGCCACGCCCTGGCCCCAGCCAACGATCAGTCGCGTCAAACCGTACAGCAGCAGGATAATGAGCATCCCCAACCCGATATCGGCAAGCGTTCCGTGCGGCAGATTCAGAGATTCAGCGCCAAACCAGCCACCCATAACCAGGAGTCCGGCGAGCATTCCCTGTCTTATTCGCTGGTGTCGTGAAGCTGTCGGCTCCATACGGTCCATCACCCGGCAACCGAACGCATTGGCCCATGCTTTCATTCGGCCCGTGACCTCCCGGCACCTACCCTGCACTCCACTCACCCACTTCCGCATACTCGTGGCTTCCCTTCGTCAAATGAAAGGCCTGAATGGTAACCACTGCACGAACAGGCGGCCAAGTGCAAAAAGTCACGTTGGGTTGGCTGATAGCTCAATGGCAGTGTCGAACCACTGATAGAATCGGGACTGCCATGACTGACCGCAACTTTGAGCCATGACCCGGACCGTACACTGTGAGCACCTGAATATCGAGGCTGAGGGCCTGGAACGACCACCCTTGCCGGGCGAACTCGGACAACGCATTTTCGACAACATTTCCCGCCAGGCGTGGCAGAAGTGGCTGGCTCACCAGACCATGCTGATCAACGAAAAGCGGTTGAGTCCGATTGATCCGGGCCATCGCAAGTACCTGATCGAGCAGGCCGAAGCGTTCCTGTTTGGTGGCGAGGTTGATCAGGCCGAAGGTTACGTGCCACCAGCAACCTGATTATTTATTCCGATTTTTTCCGGGCATCGCCAATTCATTGAATTAAAAGACTTATTGTTTTAGTCATGGGGAATTTCAGCGGATGGACGCCGATTGGTTGTTGACTTCCAGTAGCTGAAACGTTTTAATACCGGGCTTCGTGACGCCCAGCGCGCGATTCTGGAAAGGCCAGGTAGCTCAGTCGGTAGAGCAGCGGATTGAAAATCCGCGTGTCGGCGGTTCGATTCCGTCCCTGGCCACCATTTCCTCAAGTCCGCACCATTTTATCTTCGATCTACCTCTTTCCTTCGAACCGCCTTTCCGGCTTCGCCGGGCGGTTAGATTGCTGGCCTGAAGGCCAGCGAGCTCCGCTTCGCTCC
>JBGTEC010000218.1:0-14230 GCA_041747995.1 Wenzhouxiangella sp. | reverse complement strand
GCGAGCCATGCAAAGCATTCTCGGGATCGAAACTTCATGCGATGAAACTGGCGTGGCGGTCTACCGTCCGGACGCCGGCATCGTCGCTGAACTGGTCTACACCCAGGCCGACCACGCCGCGTACGGCGGGGTGGTGCCTGAACTCGCCTCGCGGGACCATGTGCGCAAGCTGCCGGGCATGATCAGGGAAGTCCTTGACCTGGCCGGCATTGGGGCTACAGAGCTTGACGCCATCGCCTACACCGCCGGCCCGGGGCTGGCCGGCGCCCTGCTGGTGGGCGCCTCAACCGCGGTTGGTATGGCGGCGGCGGCCGGTCTGCCCGCCATTGCCGTACATCACATGGAAGGCCATCTGCTCTCGCCGTTGCTGGAAGACAGTGCGCCGGATTTTCCCTTCGTCGCCCTGCTGGTCTCCGGCGGCCACACGATGCTGATTGAGGTTGCCGGCGTCGGCCAATACCGCCTGATGGGCGAAACCCTGGACGATGCGGCCGGAGAGGCGTTCGACAAGACTGCCCGCCTGCTTGGCCTCGGTTATCCGGGCGGCCCCGAGGTGGCCCATCTGGCTGAAAGTGGTGACCGCGGCCGCTTCGACTTCCCGCGCCCGATGACCAACCGACCCGGGGTGGATTTCAGTTTTTCCGGCCTCAAGACCCACACCCGCCAATTGATCAAGCGCTGTGGCCCGGAAGACTATGCCGACATTGCTGCCGGTTTCGAGCAGGCCGTGGTCGACACCCTGGTCATCAAATGCCGACGCGCCCTGGAGCAAAGCCGTCTCGACCGCCTGATCATCGCCGGCGGCGTCAGCGCCAACAAGCACCTGCGTGCAGCGCTCGACCAGGCCTTGCCCGGACAGGTGTATTATCCGCGCATGTCCCTGTGCACCGACAACGGCGCCATGATCGCCCACGCCGGCTGGTACCGCCGCGCCGAAGGCAAGAAGGATGGCCAGATCGCCATTCGTCCCCGGTGGCCGCTCGATGAACTTGAAGTGCCGGTGGGCAGTAGTCAGTAGTCGGTGGTCAGTAATCGGAACTCAATCTGCCACCTACCATCTTTTCTTTTCCTTTAACCTTTCACCTTTCACCTTTAACCTGCTCTTCATGGACATCGTCTTCATCTCCGACCTCGACATTGACACCGTCATCGGCATTTACGACTGGGAGCGCGAAATTCGACAGACCGTGCGCCTGAATATCGAAATGAACGCCGATGTCCGCAAGGCGGCCCTGGCCGACCGGATCGAGGACACACTGGACTACAAGGCGGTGTCCAAGCGACTGATCGGCTTCGTGGAGAAGAGCGAATTCGGTCTGGTCGAGACGTTGGCGGAACGATGCACGGAAATTGTGCTCAACGAGTTCCCGGTCCAGTGGGTTCGCCTGCGTCTGGACAAGCCGGGTGCGGTACGCGGTGCGCGCTCGGTCGGCATCCTGATCGAACGCGGCCGCAAACCGGAATGAGCATGACCGACGCCTACCTGGGCCTGGGCAGCAACCAGGATCCGGAACAACATCTGGCCGCCGGTCTCGAAGCCTTGCGGGAGCGCTTTGGCGACATGGAATTGTCACCAGTCTATCGCTCATGCGCTGTTGGCTTCGACGGCCGCGACTTTCTCAATGCCGCCGTGCGCATCCAGACCGACACCTCAGTCACCGGGCTCAAAGCCTGGCTGACCGCCCTGGAAGACCGCCATGGCCGCGACCGCAGCCAGCCCAAGTTTTCCGACCGCGCGCTCGATATCGATGTCCTGCTCTACGGCAACCTGGTCGGCGATTTCGACGGCCTGGTGCTACCACGCGACGAGATTCTGAAATACGCCCATGTCCTCAGGCCGCTGGCCGACATTGCCCCGGACTTGAAACACCCGGTCACCGGCAAGACCTTCGCCCAGCACTGGACCGAATTCAAGGGCGACCGTTCACTCAAGGCCATTGAGCCGGTTTACTGAGCCCGCCTGATCACCCCTCGTGATAGCGAATAAGGCGGGCTCAGGGCTTCCCTTCACCGCTAACCACCCAAGCTTCGATCCGTCGCAGCCGCTGGAGAACTGCGTGACGGCAAATGACGATTTTGTCGACCTTTGCAGCCAAGTGTCAGTCACGATCGCCGACGGCGAGACGATGTCCTTCGTGGTGACCTCTTGGGGCAACGGTGAGACTTTCCCGTGGTGGCTCAATTTCGATTGCGACGGTGACTGCCCGCAAGGTCAGACCGATCTTGCGCTGTCGAGCAATATCATCGACTTCGGCAATCAACTCGTCGGTACGTCCAGCGCCGGCCAGAGCGTGACGGTAGAGAATATCGGCGCGGTTGATCTGACGGTCAGCGCGCTTTCTGCACCCAGCGCGCCGTTTGCCGCCGATGGCGGCACCTGCGGCACGGCGCCCTTCACGCTTGCTCCGACTGAGAGCTGCACGCTGACCTACACCTTCAGCCCGATGGCCACTGGCGCGGCGGAGGATACGGTAACCTTGACCAGCAATGCGTCAAGCTCACCCGATACGTTCGATCTGGCAGGCAATGGTGTTCAGCCGGGTCTTTCGCTTGATACCACCGCGCTGAGCTTCAACGCGTTGCCCGGCGAGTTGGACACCGCCACGGTCACGGTCAGCAATGATGGCAACGCTGATCTGGAAATTGATGGCATCGCCAGTCTGGCAGCGCCGTTCTCGTTTGACGGTGGCAGCTGCTTTCCGATACCGGCCACGCTGCTGCCCGGTGCTGAGTGCACAATCAACGTGACGTTCGCCCCGGGGGCTGCCGGCACGTTCAATGACGCTTTCGACATCACCAGCGATGCGACCTCAAGTCCTGATACGGTGACCGTGCAAGGCAACAGCCAGCAGCTTATCGCCGTTCCCGCGCTGGGTCGTTTCGGCTTGCTGCTGATGGCGCTGGCTCTGATGATTGCCGGTGGCTGGATCGTTTCACGCCGCCGCGCCTGAGTCAGTCATTGGAACAGAACAGGACAGCCCCGAAATCGGGGCTGTCTTTCTGGCACCGAGCGCAGCCCGAAGCATCGCCTATTTCGTCCAGGTTGCTGAGTTTTCGTCGAGGAAATCGATCAAGGCATTGAACATGGGATACCAGTTGTTCCGGTCACTCACGCCGGCCCAAACGGTATCCAGGTAAGTTTCGGTAATGAAGTAGTCCTCAAGGGTTGCGGCATCGGTCAGAATGAATTGAGCGTAGGTACGATTGCCCTCACTACGGCGGTCCACGCGGAGCCACAGGAACTGTCGGTAATGACGTGCCGCGTTGCTGATTCCAATCTTGTCGCGTACCGACGGCACCTTGTCGATCAGATCTTCCTGGACGATTCTGGTTTCCAGCTCGGGCACGGTCAGTATCTCATTGAAAAACCCTATATTCCTGAGCTGGCCTTCGAGAAAGTCGGAACGCCCAATCACCAGTAGTTCGCGCCGTTGATCCAGATCAAGGCTATCGTTCTTGACAATGGTGGCGGGACGGCTGGTTGGGAAGTAACCGGACAATGGATCTCTTTCCACGACCTGCATATTCTGACATCCAGCAACCAAAAAAAGTACCAGAATGGATCCGATGATTCGTTTCATGCTTGTTTCCCTCTAGAAAAAATCCCACGGGACGTACCAAGTGCCGAAAACATCAAGTCGATGCCTGGCAACATCAGTCAGTAGCCCATCGGGGATAGGATGTTAGCACAACACCTTTGCAGTAGCGCTTCAGATTGGCAACAGTCATCAGCAAAGCCCGCCTGACCACCGCGAGGGCTGCCATTCGGGCACCACCGTCGTGCTGCTGAGCCTGAGGTTAAGGTTGGGGTTAATCTTCTCGCAACACATCCGCCGGCGCCATGCGCCGGGCCTGGCGGGCCGGGCCGAGGCTGGCAAGCAGGATCAGCGCTGCGATGCCGGCAGCGACCAGCAGGCTGACCGCCCACGGACTGACTGCCTGGTCAATGAAACCATCCTGCAACCAGATGATGCCGATGAAAGCCAATAGGGTGCCCAGCACCAGCCCGGGTAGTCCCAGGGCCAACCCCCGCAACAGGACCATTCGGTTCAAGGCCTTCGGACCTGCTCCCAGCGCCGCTTGTATGGCGAATTCCCTGCGGCCGGCCGCGACCAGATAGCGCTGCGTACCGTAGAAGCCGAAAGCAGCCAGAAACACGGCTACCAGGGCCGCGATGATCGACAGTTGAGCACGGGCGCGATCGGCGGCCAGCAGTTGGTGCCAGCTATCACTCAGGCGCAAAACTTCGCCGATCTCGAATTCGATCAGCCCCTGGTCGATCAGGCCCTGAATCAATCCCCTGACCTCGGCGGGGCTGGCCTGGGTTTGCAGCACGATGGACTCCAGCCGGGAAAAAAACGTCGCCGGACTGAAAACCGTAGGCTCTGTTCGCGCTTGAGGGTGGTCATAGGCCACATCCGCCAGCACCCCAACCACCCGGGGCGCACCCTCGACGCCGCCGGGCATCGGGGCGGTCAGCGGCACGGGCTCGCCGATCACGTCGAGATGACCCCAAACCTGCAAGGCCATGGTCTCATTGATCAGCACGCCCAACGGATCATCGGCCTGCGGCATGGCGCCGGCCAGCAGTCGCATACCGAGCAGGCGTGGGAAATCGGCATCCATGGAAACCACTGAGACACTGACCGATCCAGCCGGGTCGTCAGGCGAATTCGCGCTCAAGGACATCGAAAAGCCGGGTACCGTCGGTGCAGGCACACCAAAGGCAAGTGCCTCAACCACTGGCAGCGTCGAAATTATTTCGCGCCTGCTCGCACGCGTGGCCACAAGCTCTTCCCAGCTCCCACCGAAAGCGACTGAGGAATTGAACTCTGCTGCCACCACGACAATACCGTCGGGTTCAAAGCCAAAATCCGCCCGCGACAGATGTAACAACTGCCAGCCGAACCCCAACGCCGCGCCACCGAGCAGGCCGGCCAGAGCAATCTGGGCAATGCCGCTGGCGCGCTGGGCGCCACCCGCCCTGGCACTGACCTGACGCAAAGCGTGGGCAACCCCGGTCTGGCGAAGTCCGAATGCGGGCGCCAGAGCGGCGGTAGCGGTCAGCACAGCCAAACCGCAAGACAGCAGCGCCAGTACGCGCCAGTCCAGCGGATTCACCGTACGCCAGTCGGCGCCGTCGAGGAAGGCAAGGTCCTGCAAGGCTGCGCTCAGCCACAGGCTGGCGGCCAGCCCCAGCAAACCGGCGCTCACCACCAGCACGCCAGCCTCGGTGATCAATTGCCTGGCGATACGGCGGCGGGATGCGCCCAGGGCAAAGCGCAAATTGACCTCGCGGCGGCGCCCCGGCGCCCGGGCGAGCATGAACAGCCCGATATTAACTGCGGCAATCACGGCGACCAGCACGCTGGCAGCCATAAAGAGGCGCACCTGGTCCAGCGCCTGCTCGGCTGCCTCTGGATTGTTGGTTACACGGGGATAGACCTGCCATCGAGATGTCGCCTCTGCACGAGAAACCTGGGCCGGCAGGTCGGAAAAGCGCGAGTTGAGCTCATCGGACACCACTGCATGACCGAGATCCGGACCCAGTCGCGCCAGCACGGATAAACTGCGCCCAGGCACGGGTCCGGCGCCCTGATGCTGGAGGGCGATATCCGGCTCCAGCGCAAGCCAGAAATCCGTGGGTGCGCCACCAAAGCTGCCACCCATGTTGCGCGCCATAACGCCGACGACACGGACATTCAGGCTTTCGCCGCCCGCCTGGGTCTGGCTGCCATCAGCGTGGATTGTCGTCATGGGACTGCCTGACAACTCCACCACCTCACCCAGCACATCGCGCCGCCCCTGGAACTGCTGACGCCAGAACCGATAGGAAAGCACCGCCACCGGCTCGGCTTCGCTGACATGGTCGCTTTCAGCCAGCGGCCTGCCAAAATGCATGCCGGGTCGCAGCACCGGAAAGTAGCTGCCACTAACGAACTCCAATCGCACTGGCACGCTTTGACCATTTGTAACAAGACGACGGTGCTGACTTTCGATACCAACCACGCCTTGAAGCGTCACAGCCTGTTCGTCAAGTTCAACCAGCACTTCGTGATTAACGCCAATCACATCCTTTGAGGTATCGATCAGGATGGAGACCAGCCGGCCGCTGTCGGCAAAACCAGGATGGGGCTTTAACGCCAGGTCGTTCCACATAGACACAAATACAGAGACAAAGGCCAAGGCTGCAGCCAGCGCCCCCACGGCCAGCGCGCTGCTTAGCGGGGTCCGGGCGTAAAGCTTGGTGGCATGCCGCAGATCGGAGATGACGCCTCTCATGCCAGACGGCCATCCAGCATGTTCAGGCGCCTTCTGGCGCGCTGGCTGTAGGCCGGATTGTGGGTCACCATGACAATCGTGGTACCACCGGTATGCAGTTCTTCGATCAGATCCATCACCTGGTCACCGTTGGCATGATCGAGATTGCCGGTGGGCTCATCAGCCAGGACCAGCGAAGGCTCACCGACCAGGGCCCGCGCAATCGCCACGCGCTGCTGCTGCCCTCCGGAAAGCTGGGACGGCCGGTGATCGGCCCGCTCGGTCATGTTGACCCGGCCCAGTGCCTCCCGCGCTCGTTCCCTGCGTTCTGATGGCCTCATTCCAGCTCGGTAGATCAGCGGCAGGGCGACGTTTTCAGCCACGGTCATTTCCGGAATCAGATTGAAGCTTTGGAACACAAAGCCGATCTCGCGATTGCGCAACCTGGCCCGTTCTTCAGCATCGATTTCGGTAATAGGAACACCAGCCAGCCGGTACTCACCGCGACTGGGTTCATCGAGCAGCCCGAGGAGATGCAGCAAGGTTGACTTGCCGCAGCCTGAAGGCCCTTCGATCGACACGTACTCACCGCGACCGATCTCCAAGTCAATCTCGGCAACCGCATGCGTTTCCAGTGTATCGGTGGTGAAAATGCGGCTGAACTTGCTGAGTTGAATCAGCGGAGAGGCTTGTTCATTCATTATTTTTTTACCTGGCAGGACGGCAAATACCTTGCCGCCGGATTCATCGAATTCTGAGGACCAGCTCGTCGGCCCATTCAGACAGGTCGGCCAAAATGACCTGGTCACCCGGGTCCAGGCCAGAGAGGATTTCAACCTGGCGATTGGAGACGCGACCGACTTCGACAGCTCGGCGCTCAGCGCGGTCGCCGGCCCCGTTCAGGCGAAACAGTGCCAATGTCTCGTACTCGCCGGACAGGCCGGCCGGTCGGTCGAGAACCATGGCCTCGGCAACCCGCTCCAACTGAATTCTCGCAGTGACACTCAGGTCGGGGCGCAAACCTTGCGGATCATCGCCAATCAGCGCCACATCCATACTCACGGTCCGATCGCGCACGGTCGGGTCGATGCGAATGACTTCCCCCGTTTCCACCCGTCGCCCCAGTTCCAGGCGAACCGGCATGCCGACCATCACATTGGCTGCATCGCGTTCAGCCACGCGCACCCGGGCAATGAGGCGCGACAAATTGACCACCCGCGCCACGGCGTGGCCCGTTGGCAGACGCTCGCCCTCTTCGACATTGATTTCCTGCACTACCCCATCAACTCCGGCGATGACGTCCAGACCGATGACCCGCGTTTCCAGGCGCTGGACCTGCTCACGCAGCCGGGACAAGCGGGCGTTCGAAGCCTGCGCTTCGACCTCACGATTTTTGAAATAGCTTGCCAGGCGCGCCTTTTCGGCTTCCAGGCGTCTGCCCAGTTGCTCCGCCCTGAGTCGGGTACGCTCGACTTCAATGGCGGAAAACACCTGCCGTTCGCCCAAAGCCTGCTGTGCCTCGAGTTCAAGCTTGATGCTGAGATACTCCGACTCGGCGGCGGCGACCTGGGCCACGAGATCCAGGTGCCGGTTCTCCGTCTCCACCGCCCGCAGCGCTTCTTCCGCCTCGGCCTGGACCAGGTCCCAGCGCATGGCGGCAAGATCATCCTCCAGCGCCGGACTCGACATGCGCAGCAGAACCGTATCGGCCCTCACCGGCTCACCGGGCAGCACAAGAATACGCTCGATCACGCCTTCGTTACGATTGGTGACCGCCCGCAACTCCGGCGCCACCAGGCTGCCGGCTGCGGTGACCTCACGCAGCAGCTCGCCACGGGTGACCGTGCCGGTCCAGATACGATCGGAATCAATCGCCGGCGGCCGCGACTGCAGACTCCAGGCAGTCAGGATCAGAAGACCGACCGCTGCCAGCGCCAGCACCGGATAGGCAAAGCCAAGCAACCGGCGCTGACGGCCGCTCTTTCGCTGTATATCCATTAAACCAAAGCGGCCATTATTGGTTCAGGGGGGCCAGTAATGGCAGTCAATTTACAACAGAATTAATTTGCATGCACAATCTCAAACGCTGCAGCAAGGCGCGCGCCAAAGCGAAAATCGGAGATGACAAGAAAGCAGCATCACTGCGATGCGAGATTCACGCGCCAGAACTCCATTCTAAACCGGTCCGGAAACTGATCCACAAGCGCGCGTATTTCGGATTCTGCGTGCGCGCAAGCGAGGCACGATGGGACATCCAGCGTCCAGAGGTGAATTCGCCAATGCGTTTGCGACTCAGGTTGCGACGAACCGAGCGTGCCCGACAGGAACCTGGGGCATTCCAGGTCGGCCATCAGTTTTTCGGGGTTGGCAAGTTCCTCTGATTTCCAGCCCAATTGAATAGACTTCTGAAGCAGGCATCTTCCATCCTTTGAAAAAAGTGCAACATGTGGAAGCTCGTCGGGAAAGGCCATGTGCGAGGCCATCATTTGGTACCTGCTCGGTGAAACGGAGTGCTCCTCGGCTAAGATAGAAAAACTCAGTCCAAGGATCAGCGGAAAAAGGAAAAGTCGGTAAATATCAGCAATCACTTCGCATTCGGCCTGAGCCCGTCAAGTTAGACGATAACGTATTTTTCCTGGAAACACAAAGACTCCGCGCGCAATCCCAACAGGTTCGGTCTTCCGCCTGTTTTTCACGTCAGCCAGCCTCTGCTTCCCGTAATATTCTCAAAGCTGCACGCTCTGCGCGAGACATTTTTCTATCCTTCCGTGCTTTCTGAGTCCTTCGTGGTTACTCTCTTCGGAAGCCAATCAATTCGAGTTCCGCCATGACACACAACATCGACCTGCCCCGCATCGAAGAGACCCTGCTGCTGGTCGTCGATATCCAGGGCCGGCTGGCCCGGCTGATGCATGAATCCGAGGGCATGGTCCGTCAGCAGCAGATCCTGATCGAAGGCTGTCGCATCCTCGACATCCCGATCATCTGGGCCGAGCAGTTGCCGGAAAAGCTGGGATCCACCGTTCCCGAATTGGTCGAGAAGCTCGACGGCCTGCAGCCGAACGACAAGTCCAGCTTCGGCTGCTGGGGCGACAAGCAACTCAACACCGCGATTCGCCGCAGCGGACGGCAGCAGATTCTGTTGTGCGGTATCGAGACCCATGTCTGCGTCTGGCAAACCGCCGCCGCACTGCGGCGCGAGGACTACCAGGTCCACCTGATCTGCGATGCGGTCTCATCGCGATCAGCCTTCAACCGTGACATCGGTTTTCAGCGCATGGCCGCAGCCGGCGTCCACCTCAGCAATGTGGAAATGGCACTGTTCGAGCTGATGGTCGACGCCGGACATCCTTGTTTTCGGGACGTCACTTCCCTGTTGAAGTGAGAGAAGCAGGCGACCAGACTGGATCCGCGAGCTTCGTGATGAGGGGATGACCATCCTGCTCAGTGCCCACCAGCTTCAGTTGATCGAGCAAATCGCCGATCGCATCCTGCTGATTCACCAAGGGCAACAGCGCCTGTGCGGCACGCTGGACGAGATTCGCGCCAGCACGGCCGCGACCCCTCGCCCCTCGTCGCACCGGAAGTGCGGATTTCCCGCATCCGGCGCTCCCGGTGGATTGGTCACAGGCATACACAGGGCAACCAGCGCCGCGCTACAAATACACGAGGCCGATGTCGGCCCTGCTTCCTCACTACTATGAGCCCCGCCGACTCCCGACCATCCCGCCATTCGGTTGTGTCTTCCCTGTTTCAATCACTTTTTGCTTTTTCGGCAATCAGCAAGCTCAGCTCTTCAAGCTGGGCCTTGTCGACCGCAGCCGGGGCGCCGGTCAGTGGGCAGGCGGCGGTGGTGGTCTTGGGGAAGGCGATGACTTCGCGAATGGAATCCTCGCCGGCCATCAAAGCGGCGACCCGGTCGATGCCGAAGGCGATGCCGCCGTGCGGCGGGCAGCCGTAGCGCAGGGCCTCGAGCAGGAAGCCAAAGCGATTCTTCGCTTCGGCCTCGTCGATGCCGAGCAGATCGAAGACCGCCTGTTGCAGTTCAGGGTTGTGAATACGAATCGAACCGCCTCCGATTTCGGAGCCGTTGAGCACCATGTCGTAGCCGCGCGACAGGGCATTGACCGGATCGGCGCGCAGGGCACTCGCATCGTTCACGGTTGGGGCGGTGAACGGATGGTGCAAAGCGTAGTAGCGCCGCTCCTCGCTGTCGTACTCGAACATCGGGAAATCAACGACCCACAACGGCCGCCAACCATCCTGAACCAGGTCGAGATCACGTCCGACCTTCAGGCGCAGCGCGCCCAGGAAGGCCGCGACCGTTGGCTTGGGTCCGGCGCCAAAAAACAGAATGTCGCCCGTTTCGGCACCGGTCGCCTCCAGGATGCCAGCCACCGACTCGGCAGTCAGGAATTTGGCCACCGGCGACTGAACACCTTCCAGCCCCGCGTTGCGGTCGTTCACTTTCATCCAGGCCAGACCACGGGCGCCATAGCGGGCCACGTACGCTGCGTAGTCATCGATCTGCTTGCGACTGAGCGACGCGCCACCCGGTACTCTCAGGGCAGCGACCCGCGAACCCGGGTCGTTGGCCGGCTCGGAAAAGACCTTGAACTCGACATCCCGCACCTGATCGCAGATGGTGACCAACTCCAGCGGGTTGCGCAGATCGGGCTTGTCGGATCCAAAGCGGCTCATCGCCTCCGCCCAGCTCATGCGCGGAAACGGCCCCGGCAACTCCACCGCCAGCACTTCGCGGAACACGGAGCGCAACATGCCTTCGGCGATCGATTGCACATCGGCCTCGTTGACGAACGCCATCTCCAGGTCAAGCTGGGTGAACTCGGGCTGGCGATCCGCGCGCAGATCCTCGTCCCTGAAGCAACGGGCGATCTGGTAATAGCGATCCATGCCGCTCATCATCAGGAGCTGCTTGAAGATCTGGGGTGACTGCGGCAAGGCAAAGAAACTGCCGCCATGAACCCGGCTGGGCACCAGGTAGTCGCGCGCGCCCTCGGGCGTGGCCCGGGTCAGGATCGGAGTTTCCATGTCAACGAAGTCATGTCCGTCCAGGTAGCTGCGGATGGCGCGATTCAGGCGCGAGCGCAGGCGCAGGTTGTTCTGCATGCGGTCGCGGCGCAAGTCGAGGTAACGGTAGCGCAGGCGCACTTCCTCGCCATCATCGTCATTCATCAGCAACGGCAGCGGCGCGCTGGCGTTGAGAATCTCGACCTCGTCGGCCAGCAGCTCGACCTTGCCGGTCTTCATGTCGGGATTCCACTGGCTTTCAGGCCGCAGCCGCACCTTGCCGGTCACGCGGATGCAGAACTCGTTGCGCAGTTTCTCGGCGACAGAAAAAGCGCCGGTATTTTCCGGCTCCACAACGACCTGGATCACTCCGGCGTGGTCACGCAAGCCGATAAAGACCAGACCACCCAGGTCACGTGAACGCGCCACCCAGCCGCACAGGATGACGGTCTGCCCGTCCAGATGTTCGCCGATGTCGCCGCACAGATGAGTCCGCATCAGGCTGCCTTGTCCGCGGAACCGGATTTCTTCGAATCGCCGCCGCTGTCTTTCGATGCGGATTTCGTCTCGACCTTGGAATCGGTTTTCGAGTCAGATCCGGACGCTGAGTCGCTCTTGCCCGACTCGCTCTTGCCTGATTCGCTCTTGCCTGATTCAATATCGCCGGCCAGGTTGCGCTTGCCATCCTTCTTGAAATCGGTTTCGTACCAGCCGCCACCCTTGAGACGGAACGCGGCGGCCGAGACCAGCTTCTTCAGTGCCGGTTGGCCACAGGCTGGGCAGTCGATCAGCGGCGCATCGGACATTTTCTGGATCTTCTCCAGTTCGTGACCGCAACTGTTGCAGCGGTACTCGTAAATGGGCATGACTTTGAGAACCCTCAATGAAAAAAACCGGACTTGCGCTATAGTGGGGCCCCGGTGGTATGTTTTCGAGGCTGATGAGGTGCTATTTTGCCAGAAATTGGCTGCCGGACTTTGAACAACACGGCGAACGACACCGACCAAAGCTGCCCTGACGAACCCCTGCATGACGCTTGACACCAACCGCCCACTGGATCTGCTCGCCGAGCTGGATTTTTGCCGTGGACAGTTGCTCGGCGCCAGCAACCAGGGCGAAGTCCGACGCTTTCAACTTAACGGGCATGATCTGGCCATCAAGGCGCCCAAGGGGCGTGGCTTGATCTGGCATGCCCGGCGGGCAGGCTTGCGCCACGAGTATCGTGCCTACCAACGCATCAAGGGCATTTCGGGATTGCCAGTCTGCCATGGTCTTTACCAGCAACGCTGGCTGATATTGGACTTTGTGCCCGGCACGCCGTTTCGGGAGTCCGTATTGACCGATCACGAACGATTCTTCGCCCGATTGCTGGAGATCATCCAGGCGATGCATGCCCGCGGGGTGGCCCACGGCGACCTCAAGCGCAAGGACAATCTGCTGATTGACCCGTCCGGCGATCCCATCATCATGGACCTTGGCGCCGCAATTGTGCGTAAGTCAGGATGGCATCCGCTGAACCACCGGCTTTTCAACTTCATGCGCCAGACCGATCTCAACGCCTGGGTCAAGCTCAAGTACGCCGGCTACGAGGGTGTTTCAGCGCATGACAGCCAGTACCTCAAGCGTTCGGTGCTGGAACGGGTGCTGACCCGGCTGCGACAGCGCTGAAGGTGAGGAGGGGGTAGAAAGGCACAAAGGTAAAAGGTAAAGGATTGCTGTTCTTTCACCTTTCACCTTTCACCTTTCATCCTCTCAGCCAATCGCTCTAGGCCTTCTTCTATGCTGACGGTGGGTTTGTAGCCCAGGTCGCGGTGGGCGGCTTCGAGGTTGAACCAGTGGGCCGTGGCCAGGTGTTCGACGACGAAGCGGGTCAGGGGTGGATCGGAGCGTCGGCGGGTCAGGCGCCAGCAACCCTCGACCACGGCTGCGATGGCCATAGCAGCAGCTTGGGGCACGTTTCCGATGGCCGGCTCCTCTCCGCAGGCTTCCAGTAGTCGGGCGATGATTTCACCGTTGGGCAGGGGCTCGCCGTTGGAGATGAAATACGGCTTGCCCGCCGCCGTCGCCGGACCGGTCAGGTTATCCAGGGCCAGGAGGTGGGCGTCGGCCGCATTGTCGATGTAGACGGTATCGATCCGCTTGTCCGGCGCAGGAAGGCGCAGTTTTCCCGCCCGGTTCTTCTCAACCAGTCGGGGCACAAGCTGGTTGTCGCCGGGACCCCAGATCAGATGTGGGCGCAACGCGCAGGTTTTGAGTTCCGGTCCGTTGGCCGCCAGCACCAGGCGTTCGGCACGGGCCTTGGTTTCAGGGTAAGGCGACTGGAAATGCTCCGGGTAGGGCAGTGACTCGTCACCATTTTCGATGTCCCCGCCAGCATGGACCACGCTGGGGGAGGAGGTATACACCAGCCGGTCGATGCCATGCTCGGCACAGGCGGCGAGCACGTTGGCCGTTCCGGTGACGTTGGCGGACTCAAAATCCGGCGCGTACAGACCCGGCCCGGCCTTTGCCGCCACATGCATGACCGCATCGCAATCATGGGCCGCCTTGAACACCGCGGCCCGATCAGCAATATCACCCCGGTGGCAGGTTACGCCCAGAGCCTCAAGCGCCGGATAGGCCGACCGGTTGAGTACACTGACCGAATCGCCGCGCCCGATCAGCCGACGCACGATGGCCTGACCCAGAAAGCCGCCACCGCCGGTAACGAGAATGTTCATGCCACGGAGTGATTAGGAAACCGGCGGATAGTCTACGATATCGCCGAAATGGGGAAAAGGGAAAGGCCCGTCCCGTTTCCCGTTTCCCGTTTCCGTTTCCCCTCTTCCACCCCTCTGGCAAACCAGCTCCCCCGCCCCCACATCCGCTGTTTACTGCCATATTCAGCTACGAGCACCCATGAGCCAATACGTTTACACCATGCACCGGGTCAGCAAGA
>JBGTEC010000217.1:0-5725 GCA_041747995.1 Wenzhouxiangella sp. | reverse complement strand
GTGGAAAAAGCCGAAGAATTCCGCTGGCTGCAGGATGCCGGGGTGGAGCTGTTCCAGGGCTATTTCTTCGCCCAGCCGGGCATGGAGTGACATTGGTTGGCTGGTTGGCTGGTTGGCCTGGTTTATTGGTTCGCTTGTTCGCTGGGGAGCCAGGGGGGCGGGGGGAGATTTCGGCTTGCCAGGAATTCCGGGTTGAAGAGGCGGGATTCGTAGCGGCTGGCTGAATCGCACAACACGGTCACGATGGTATGACCCGGCCCAAGCTGACGACCAAGTCGAATGGCGCCAGCGACATTGATACCGCTGGAAGCACCCAGGTACAGGCCTTCCCTGCCGATCAGATCCCACAGCACCGGCAGCAACTCGCTATCAGGAATATTGAATGCGTCATCGATCCTGGCGCCGTCCAGATTCCCGGTTACCCGGTTCTGACCAATCCCTTCGGTGATGGAACTGCCCGAAGCGCTCATTTCACCCTGCTTGACCCAGTTGTAGATCCCCGCGCCATCCGGATCGGCGGCGGCAATGACGATGTTGGCGTCCTTGTCTTTCAACCACATGGAAAGGCCGGCCAGCGTACCGCCGGTGCCAACCGCGCAGATAAACGCATCAACCCGGCCATTGAGTTGCTGCCATATCTCGGGCGCGGTCGAGCGCATATGCCCTTCGCGATTGGAAAGATTGTCCCACTGGTTGGCGTAGAACACACCATGATCGTGATGCATCGATTCGGCCAGGCGGCGCGCCTGGTGCACATAGTTTTGCGCATTCTTGTACGGCACGGCCGGAACGGTTCTGAGATCGGCGCCCATGCCGCGAAGCGCCGACTTCTTCTCCTCCGACTGCGTATCCGGCATGACGATCACCGTCTTCATGCCTTGCGAGTTGGCCGCCAGCGTCAGGCCAATGCCGGTATTGCCGGCTGTGCCCTCGACCACAACGCCGCCGGGCTCAATTCTCTTGGCCTTGATGGCATCAAGCAGCAGGTACTTGGCCGCCCGGTCCTTGACCGAACCGCCGGGATTCATGAACTCGCACTTGCCGAAGATTTCGCAACCTGTGAGTTCGGATGCCAGCTTCAGTCGAATCAGCGGCGTGTCGCCGACTGCGTCAAGAAAGTTGCCCGGATTACTCATCGGCTCTGGCGCCTTGGGTGTGGAAACTGCATACTCCCCGTCGGACTCACCCCTGTCAAATGACCATCGAGGCACCAACATGAAATCGACTTTGAAGCCTGTTCTGCTGATTCCCTGCCTGTTCATGGCCGCTTGCACCTGGGTCAAGACCGATCCTGGCGCTGAGCAGGTCCGGCTGATGACCACAGAACAAGTGAGCCAGTGCGAGGCTTTGGGCCAGGCAACGACATCGGTTCGTGATCGAGTCGCTGGCGTCCAGCGCAGCCCGGGGAAGGTCGAGGACGAATTGGCCGCCCTGGCGCGCAATAGTGCTTACGAGATGGGTGGCAATACGATCGTGAGAGACGGTCCGGTACGCGGTGGCCAGCAGCGTTTCAGGATTTACAATTGCCGGTAAGCTGTTGCCCGGACCGCGCAACCTTAGACATTCGACCCATGACACCTTGAGGCGGAGCGGTTAAACTCGGGGAGTTTGTTAGAAAAACGGAGAATCAACTTGCGCATCGCTATTGCTGCCCTGATGCTCACTGGCCTGTCTTTGGCACACGCCAATGATTTGCGCCAGCCCGGCCCAAGCGTCCATGCTCTGGTCGATGTTCGCATCGTCACTGAACCCGGTCAGATCATCGAATCCGGGAACATTGTCATCCGCGATGGCATCATAGAAGCCGTCGGAGCGGGAACCCGTCCGCCGCCGGACGCCCGTATCCATCGCTTCGAACGCGAGGAAGGTCAGGATCCGGTCACCATCTACGCCGGCCTGATCGAACCTTATCTGCTGGTTGATACGGCAACCGATGGCAGCGACGAAGATCCGACACCAGCCGGGCGCCACGAACTCATCAACCCGGATTTCGACCTGACAGCCGGACACTGGCCAGCCGATGACATTCAGGCGCTGCGCCGGGCCGGCTATACGACGGCGCTGATGGCTTCCAACCGCGGCCTGTTGCGCGGTCATGGCACACTCGCCAACCTGGGCGAGGGTGGCCTGGCCGGCAATATGCTGGTCCGCCGTTTCGGTCAGTTCGCCAGTTTCGACGGACGGGCCGAGAATCAGGGCTTCCCCAGCTCGCTGATGGGGGCGGTGGCCCTGATGCGCCAGACCCTGGATGATGCACGCTGGCAGGCACAAGCACGCGAGGCCTGGCAGGCCAACCCGGCCCAGCCACGACCCGAATGGCTGGAAGGTCTGGATGATCTGTCTCCGGCAATGGCCGGTCGCACCCCATTGATTTTCGAGTCCCAGGACATGCTCGACACCTTGCGGATTCTGGAATTCATTGAACCCGGCACCGTGGATTTGGTCGTCGTCGGACATGGCCACGAATATCAGCGCCTTGATGCGCTGGCCGCCCGACCGTTGCGTCACATCCTGCCGCTGGACTTTCCCGAAGCGCCGGACGTCAAGAGCGAAGCCGACCGCAACGTTTCGCTGGAGGAGCTTCGTCACTGGCGCGATGCGCCGGACAACCCACGAAAGATGGCCGAAGCCAGAATGCCGATGATGTTCACCACCCGGGGCCAGTCCCAGCCCGGCCAGCTTTTCGCCCAGTTGGCCATCGCGATCGAACGCGGCCTGAACCCGGATCACGCACTGGCTGCCGTCACCACCGAGCCGGCCCGCTGGCTCGGCCTGAATGATCGTGCTGGCCGAATCCGGGCCGGTTTCATGGCCAATCTGATCGTTGTTGAAGGTGAATTGTTTACCGAGAATCCGGCCATATCCGATGTCTGGATTGATGGCCGCCGACATGTCATGGCTGCCATTGAGCCGCCAGCCGTTGATCCGGCCGGCACCTGGGCGCTGACTTTGGGCCTGGGTGGCATGGGCGATGTCGATGCCAGCCTGGTCTTGTCGGGGCCGCCGACCAACATGGAAGGCACCTTGACGGTCATGGGCAATGAAACACCACTGAGTGAAGTCCGGGTCAGCGGAGAGCGCGTCATCGCCTCCATAGATGCTGCCCGCTTCGGCGGGTCCGGCACCATTACAATTCGCATGGAAATCGACGGTGACCGGGCTCGCGGAACCGGCAGTGGCCCATTCGGCGAATTCACCGTCCGTGGCCGCCGCACCGGTGGCCCGGACGAAGAGGAGGCAAACTGATGCGTTACTGGATGCTTTCAGTATCACTGACTTTGCTGTTGGCGCTCTCGCCGCTGACCGCTGACTGGACCCCTGACATCGAGGCCTGGAACAGCCCGCAGCCCGAGCGGCCCGCGGCCGTGGTCATACGCAACGCGACCATCTGGACTGGCACCGACGCCGGCGTCATCGAACAGGCTGATCTGCTGGTTGTCAATGGCCGGATCAGCGCGGTGGGACCGAACTTGTCGACGCCACGTGACGCTGTCGAAGTGGATGGTACCGGCAGGCATGTCACGCCGGGCATCATCGATGCGCACTCCCATGCCGCCATGCTCGGCGGCGTCAACGAGATGTCGCGAATCAGCACGGCCGACGTGCGCGTGCGCGACGTGATCGATTCGGAATCAATCAACATCTATCGTCAACTCGCCGGCGGCGTGACCACCATCAACCTGCTGCACGGCTCGGCCAATGCCATTGGCGGCCAAATGGCCGTGATCAAGATGCGCTGGGGTGCAAACCCGACCCATCTGGTATTCAATGCCGCCCCCGAAGGGATCAAATTCGCCCTGGGTGAGAATCCCAAGCAAAGCAACTGGAATGTCAGCGATCCCCGTTACCCGCAAACCCGCCATGGGGTCGAGCAGGTGATACGGGAGAAGTTCCAGCAGGCTGAAGACTATCGGAATGCTCGCTCGGACATGCCGCGCGGACGCGCCGCCCGTGACCGGGTCCCGCCCCGACCCAACCACGAACTGGCCGCCATCGCCGAGATTATTCATGGCGAGCGCGATGTACATTCCCATGCCTACCGGGCTGACGAAATGCTTGCCCTGATGCGCGTGGCCGAGCAGTTCGACTTTGTCATCAAGACCTTCCAGCACGTGCTTGAAGGCTACAAGATCGCGCCGCAAATGGCTGCCCATGGCGCCGGTGGCTCGACGTTCATCGACTGGTGGTCATTCAAGCACGAAGCGATTGATGGCATCGGCTTCAATCCGGCCCTGATGCACGAAGCCGGCGTTCTGACCGGCCTGCATTCGGACAACCCCGAACTGGCCCGGCGCATGAACCTGGAAGCGGCCAAGGCCGTCCGCTACGGCGATGTCGATCCCCACGACGCGCTGATGATGATCACCGCCTGGCCAGCAGACCAACTCGGCATCGGCAACCGCACCGGGCGCCTCGCCGAAGGTTTCGATGCCGATTTCGTCATCTGGAACGGCCATCCGCTGTCGGTCTATTCGCTGGCCGAGCAGACCTGGGTCGACGGCCGGCGCTATTTTGATCGTGAGTCAGACCAGCGCATGCGCGAGGCATTGGAAGCAGAGCGGGCGGAACTGATCGCCCTGGCCCTGGATGCCGACGAGGCCGATGAAAATGACAATGAAAACGGCAATGGCAACAGCAACGACGGCGACGAAGCGCCGGAACGAAGACGCATTCACAGTTTTGCCGCCCACCTGACCGGCTATCGCCCATCGGAAATGGACCATGATGAATACTGCATTTTCCATGCTCATTAAAATGATCGCCGCAACCCTGCTTGGGGCCATGATGCTGGCTGGCGCCGTCCAGGCCGAAACGACCGCCCTGGTTGGCGCATCCGTCCACCCGGTCAGCAGCGATTCGATCGACAACGCCACGGTGCTGATCCGTGACGGGCTCATCGAGGCAGTTGGCCAGGACCTGACCATCCCAACCGATGCCCGGGTCATCGATCTGGCAGGGCTTCACCTCTATCCTGGATTTGTCCATCCCGGCACCCAGTTGGGCCTGATCGAGATCAGCAGCGTTGCCGGCACCGTGGATACCACCGAGATGGGTAACATCAATGCCGCCGTGCGCGTCGAAGTTGCGGTCAACCATGACTCCGAGTTATTGCCAACCAGCATTGCCGGGGGCATCCTGTCTGCCCATATCGTGCCGGGTGGCGGGCTCATCCGCGGCAGTTCGGCGGTGATGAACCTGGACGGCTGGAGTTGGGAGGAAATGGTGATCGCCTCACCAGTGGGCATGCATCTGAGCTTCCCACCCGGCTCGGTCGAGAACGAAGACGACGATGACCTTCGGCTGATCGATGATGTCCTCGACCAGGCGCGCCACTGGCACCAGGTCCGTGCTGCAGCGATCGACGGCAATGGTCGTCGGCCTGCTCACAACGATCAACTCCAGGCACTCGGGCCTCTGCTGGATGGACAGATTCCACTGTTTATCCACGCCAATCGATACGATGTGATGGAAAAGGCCCTGGACTGGGCCGAATCACAAAGTTTTGAGCGGGTCATCCTGGTGGCCAATGCCGACGCCCAGCATATCGCCGCTCGCCTGGCCAGCGACAACATCCCCGTCATTATGCGCAACGTGTATGCGATGCCCAGCCGCCGCTGGGAACCGTATGACATGGCCTACGTCGCAGCCGCAAGACTCCACGAAGCAGGCGTGCGGTTCGCGATCGCCGACTCCGGCGGCGGCATGGACGTGGCCAACGCGCGCA
>JBGTEC010000216.1:0-4180 GCA_041747995.1 Wenzhouxiangella sp. | reverse complement strand
GCCAGGCCGATGGCCAGCGCCGCACCGACCAGGCCGCCGCCATTGATGGCGATGTCAAACGACTTCATCCACCCATGATCCGTTCGATGCTGTCCGGATCGCTGGGGACGGCGGCGGTCAGGTTGTCCGGGCCATCGGCGCCGACCCGAATGTCATCTTCAATGCGGATGCCGATTCCCCGGAGTGCTTCAGGGATGTCGTCGTCCAGACCGATATAAAGGCCGGGTTCGACCGTGACGACCATGTTCTTTTCCAGCACGCGAGACATTTCATCGATTCGATAGTCGCCGACATCATGCACATCCAGCCCCAGCCAATGGCCGGTCTTGTGCATGTAGTAGCGCTGATAGTTCTTCTGCTCGATATTGCCGTCGAGATCGCCGGAAAGCAGGCCAAGATCGATCAGGCCGCGGGTCAGGACCGAGACTGCTGCCTCGTGGTAGGCCTCGAAAGGCTCGCCCGTCCGGACCTTGTCGATGGCGGCAGTCTGAGCCGCCAGCACGATCTCGTAGACATCACGTTGGACGGCGCTGAAGCGGCCATTAACTGGAAAAGTGCGCGAAATATCGGCTGCATATCCCTGGTATTCACAGCCAGCGTCGATCAGCAGCAAGCCATCATCCGGCAGGGGTTGGTTGTTGGTGACGTAATGCAGAATCAGGGCATTGGCCCCGCCGGCAACAATCGGCATGTAGGCAGTCGGGCAGCCATTTCGCTGGTATTCGTGAATCAACTCGGCGGCCACTTCGGTTTCATTCATGCCAGGCCGGCACGCGCGCATGGCGCGAGCCATGGCATTAGCCGAAATCGTGGCGGCACGGCGCATGCAGCGGATCTCCGAGCTCGACTTGATCAGGCGTTGTTCGTGCAGCAAGTGCTCCAGCGACACGATCTCGGCCGGTCCTTTCTGGCCCCGGTGCAGTTCGCGCAAGCGGTTGCGCCAGCCGATGATGCGCTGGTCGAAGGCCGAATCCTTGCCGACCAGATGATAAATGCGGCTGCAGCCCTCCATCAGGCCAGGGAGAATTTCATCCAGGTCCTGGATCGGAAAGGCATCATCCATGCCCAGCTGCTCGCGGGCGCCCTCAAGGCCCAGACGGGGGCCGTCCCATTGTTCGCGTTTCGGGTCGCGTTCACGGCAAAATAGAATCTGTTCGCCGGCCGCGCGTCCGGGGCACAGGGCGAGCAGGGCCTCGGGTTCATTCAGGCCGGTCAGATACAGAAAATCACTGTCCTGACGGAACGGGAAGTAACTGTCGCCGTTGCGCAGCTTTTCGGTGCCTGCTGCTAGCAGAATCAGGGTCTGGTCGCCGGCGTCGTTCATGAGATTGCGCCGCCGGCGGGCAAACTCCTCGGGCTTGATCATGATGGTTTGATCACGAAGGTTTTGATCATGACCTGCCGAGGCTCTCCTCGCGCAGCAGCAAGACAGCAATGCGCAGGAATTCAGACAATTCCGCAAAGGCGACCTCCTCGGCCTCCTGGTCGGATTGCGGGTCGGTCGCGGCGCGGGCAATCTGCTCGATCATGCGCAATGCGTCCTGGGCCTCTTCCGACTCCAGAACCGCTCCGCCAGCACCGTAACCGGTCAAAAATCCCGAGCACCAGTGGGCCATGCAGGCGGTGCGCTCATCCAGGGGGCGATCTTCCATCGGCAGCAGGGGCTGGAATTTCATTTCCGGCGATGCCAGTTCGGCTTTCAGAGTGCTCAGCGCGGGGCCGATTTCACGCAGGATGTCGGCTGAAGACCATTCACCGACCTGCAGGGCTGCCAGGTGACCCGCCAGTTCACGTTCATCCTGGCGAGGCCGTGCGCACAGGAGGCCGATGACAACCGCATGGGTTTCAGCAATGCTGGCGGGGTCCTTGTCGGCTGCCAGGGCCAGGATCCAGGCCAGTTTCGATTCCTGTTGTGTGGTCATGCCAACTCTTGCTTGTTCGGAAGGTGAGCAGTTTATCACCGCGGGCGAAATGACGGCATCCAGACGCCGCTTGTGAAGTCAGTACATAAAGTTCTATCATTAAGCCTCTGTTAATAATAAGAACTGGTCGCGTCATGGAATCTCTGAAGCAGACCACGGCGGATTTGGACCGCCTGGAAACGCGCCTGCGCCAACTTCTGGAGCGGCTTGAGCGCCTGGAAGAGGAAAACCGCTCGTTGCACGCGCGCCAGGAAACCCTGGTCGCCGAGCGTGCCGGACTGGTGCAGCGCAACGAAGAGGCCCGGAGTCGAGTAGAAGCCATGATTGAGCGGCTCAAATCGCTGGAAAATGCGGGATGATGGCATGAACAGTCCGAGCGAACCGATTACCGTGCGCATTCTGGAGCGTGAATACCGGGTGATGTGTACTCCCGACCAGCGCAGGGTTCTGATGGAATCAGCCCTGTTTCTGGACCATCAAATGCGTGAAATTCGAGATTCGGGGCGTGTTTCTTCAATGGAGAAGATTGCGGTCATGTCCGCTCTCAACCTCGCCGAGGAGGTGCTGACGCTGCGCCAGCACCTGGTCGAGCGGCGCGAAAACGTGGACCAGCGCATCCGCCAGATGGCGGCTCAACTTGAACAGAAGTTGCCAGAGGATTAAACTGGGCCCAGGCGCTCTCTGCGGTGTTCGCCAGCAGGAACGTAATATGCCTTGTCCCTACTTATCGACCTTGGGACGGCCCCTTCCGGAGCTGGTGTGCAAATTCGCTTCATCGCGAATCGCCTGAAGGCCTGGAGAGCCGACCCACCTGAACCTCTGGTTCAAGGTCACCGCCCTGCAGCGGCACATGCGGAGAGCGCCACTTCATTTTCCCGGGAGTTCGCAGGCCAGACCAGCTGATGAATTTCCCTTTCGAAAATTCCGGCACACAGACCGATGGCAAGGCCGAGTTGCGGGCCAGGCTCGTCGCCGAGCGCGAGCGGTTGCATCAGCATCAGCGGCGACAAATGAACCGCCAGATCTGTGTTCATTTGCTCCGCTTTCTCGATGATCGCGATTGCCTCAATCTGGCAGCCTTTCACCCGTTCCGCGGTGAGCCGGATCTGATGCCCGCGCTCGAGGCATTGCATCATGCCGGTCGCCGGGTTTTTCTGCCCATCGTGGCTGACGACAATCAGATGCATTTTCATCGCTGGTCGCCGGGAGTGGTGATGAAGAAAAACCGCTTCGGCATTCCGGAGCCTGTGGGCGGCGCCGAGTGCCCACCGCAACGATTGGAACTGGTGGTGATGCCGCTTGTGGCCTTTTCAGCCACCGGCACCCGGCTGGGCATGGGGGCGGGGTATTACGACCGGGCCTTCGAATTCTGTCTGGACCATCCCGATGCGGGCCCTTTCCTGGCTGGCGCAGCCTATAGTCTGCAGGAAGTCAACAGCCTCCCGGCCCAGAGCTGGGACGTGCCGCTGGATGCCGTGATCACCGATCGTGGATTGAAAATGTTCCGGGAATGAAAAAGCGTTCACCACAGAGGCACAGAGAACACAGAGGAAATGAAACCACCATATTTCCATGCGTTTCTCCGTTACCTCTGTACCTCTGTGGTGAGCTTTTCTGAAGTACTATTCTTGCTAGACTCTTGTGGTTGACGAATGTGGAGACGGGCAGTGGCGTACTGGTTGATGAAGTCCGAACCTGATGGGTTTGGTATTGATGATTTGAAATCGCGGCCGAACCAGACCGAGCCATGGGATGGGGTGCGCAATTATCAGGCGCGCAATTTCATGCGCGATGAAATGAAAAAGGGCGATTCGATCTTTTTCTATCATTCCAATTGCAAGGTGCCCGGTATCGTTGGCATGGCTGAAGTGGCGAGCACGCCGTATCCCGATCCGACCCAATTCGACCCGGACTCCAAATATTTCGATCCGAAAAGCGATCCGGACAATCCGCGCTGGATTCTGGTCGACGTCAAGTACAGGCGCCATTTCAGTCGCGTTGTCTCCTTGCAGGAAATCAAGGATCATGCCGAAGCGCTGGGTGACTTCGCCCTGACCCGGCGCGGCAACCGCCTGTCGATCATGCCGGTCAGCGCCGAACAATGGGACTATATCCTTGGGATGGAGAAGCAATGAGCCAGGATCGCTTGAAGATCGAAGTCGCCCGCGCGGCGCTGAAATACGTTGAAGACGGGATGTTGCTCGGTGTCGGCACCGGCAGTACGGTCAATGCCTTTATCGACGCGCTGGGCTCATCCG
>JBGTEC010000215.1:0-12015 GCA_041747995.1 Wenzhouxiangella sp. | reverse complement strand
TGGCGAGGGGCCTGATTTGTCATCGGCTACGGTGGTTGTATCCGGTGGCCGGGCCATGGGTTCTTCGGATAACTTTTCCATCATCTACAGCCTGGCCAAGAAGCTGGGCGCGGCGGTTGGCGCCTCCCGCGCGGCGGTCGACGCCGGCTATGTGCCCAACGAATTGCAGGTCGGCCAGACCGGCAAGATCATCGCGCCCGACCTGTATTTCGCCATCGGCATCTCCGGCGCGATCCAGCACCTGACCGGTATCAAGGATGCAGGCACGATCGTTGCCATCAACAAGGACGCCGAAGCGCCAATCTTCGAGATCGCCGACATCGGCCTGGTCGGTGACCTGTTCGAACTCGTCCCCGAACTTGAAAAAGCCCTCTAGCGGACATGCTTACGGATCTGACGATTCGCCCGGTCCGGGCTGGCGACGAAGCGATTCTGCTCGAACTGATCATTGAGCTAGCTGAATACGAAAAGTTGGCCAGGGAAGTGGTGGCGACCGCCGATCATTTACACCAGGCCCTGTTTGGCGATGAGTCTGTTGCCGAGGCGGTGCTGGCCGAATGGCAGGGTCAGGTGTGCGGGTTCGCGCTCTGGTTTCGCAACTTCTCCACCTTCCTCGGCCGTCCCGGCCTGTATCTGGAAGATCTGTACGTACGTGAAAGCCATCGCAGCCGTGGTATCGGCAAGGCGCTGCTACTGCACTTGGCCAGCATCGCCAGAGCCCGTGGCTACGGGCGCATGGAGTGGAGTGTGCTGGACTGGAACCAGCCAGCGATCGATTTCTACCGCTCGCTCGGCGCCCGCCCAATGGACGACTGGACGGTATTCCGTCTCGACCAGACCGCACTGCAAAAACTGCCCTGAAGCCGCCAACCACCGCCAACCGCCGATCACCGACTTTCTGTCTTCCGTCTCCCGTCTCCCGTCTTCAGCAGCACCGGCCTAGGGAGCCTCTGAATAACTCTGCGCGGGCGCGACGGGTCTTTGCGGGAATCTCCGTCTTGGCTTGGGCGAGCGCCGTTTCGTGCCTGGTGCGGTTTGCCGAAGGCAAGAAGCGCCTGGCTAAGAAGCGATTAGCGCGTGTGGTTTGGTCATTCCAAATGAGCGAGCCGAAACGAGGCGGAGGCCCCGCAAAGGCCCGTCCCGAAGGGTTTTGCCGGAGAGGCCGCATCTCGATCACGCGCTGATCCGCGCTACGCAAAGGCTTCTTCGCTCCGCGAAGGCCGCCATTGCTTCGCTGCGGGCGCTGCGCCACTCGGCCGTAACGCGCTGATCGTTCTTCCGGCAGGCACTTCTTGCCCTGCGGGCAAACCGTACCTGCCTGCAGAACGGCGCTACGGCTACTGTCACTCCTGTCGCAGCGCAGGCAACGTAAGCTTGCCGGTTTGCCGTAGGCAAGAAGGCAAACTGGAGTGCCGTCAAGCGCGTGAACGATCTGCGGCCTCTCCGACGAAAACGCGCTCCGTGCAGAGGTATTCAGAGGCTCCCTAGTCAATACTGACCAGCTGATAGAACTTCCGCTTGCTGACCCGGCCATGGCTCAATACCAATTGAGCCTTGAGCTTGGCAAAGTCATCCTTGAGTTCCTGAAACGCTGGCGGCGAAAGTAGCAGCCGACCGGGACCGGCTTCTGTCAGCAGGCGCTCGCAATGGAATACGGGCTTGCCGGAAATCAGGCTACCGCGTCCTCGACCCAGGTCGAGACCGGCGCTGATCAACTCGCCAATGGCCAGCGCCATGGCTGGCGGATTGCTGCTTGTTCCGAATTCACGAAGCAGCGTGATCAGGCAGCGCTCCAGGCCGCTAATATTGCCATGCTCGAAAACCATGTAAATACGGGCGCTGCCGCCAGGGACCAGCCTGGCGTGCCGTTGCGTGGCCCAAATCGCCAGCCGTGGCAACCAATGTTCCAGCGCCTCGACCGCCTGGTGCTCGGTCACTGCCTGACTGGATCGCCACTCCAATGCCAGGACCAGGGCGGGACCCGAGCGCGGGGATTTGGCTTCGGCAGCGGCAACTTCGGGCTGGCCGGCGGTGTTCAGGTGGCGCGACAAATTCGACACAATCTTCTTCTGTTCGCGCAGGTTCGCCAGCAGACGGCTGATGGAACGGGCGATCGCACCCACTTCGTCTTTGCCCCGGGTATCGATCGATTGCTCATAGTCGCCCTGGGCCGCCTGGTCGACCGCGCCGGTCAGGGCCGTGATTGATCTTGCGGTGCGCCGGGCGATCAAGGTTGCCAGCGCCAACGCGATCAGAATGCCCAGCACACCAGCCTCGATCAGCGAGGTCTGCACAGCGCGATGGCCGGCCAGACGCGCATCCAGTGAATCGATGGTCAGTACGCTGCCCAAAGCATTTCCGGCCCCGTCCAGAATAGGCTCGGCGCGAGCCATCCAGTTCTCACCCGCGAATTTCAGGTCAATGCGTTCGATATGCTCGCCGCGAACAAGCCTGGCCATGGAAGGCCCGGGCAATTGGGACAACAATTCCTCATTGCGCCGAGGGTCGAGCGTGCTGGTGACCAGCTCCATACTTCCATCTTGCAGAGTGAGGAAAACCACCTCAACACCCGTGATCAGCTTGATTTCGGTAGCGACTTCGTTGCTGATCGCTGTGCCCGATACCAGGGACCGCAGCATCGACTGGCTGGTCGCAAGGGTGTCGGCAACTGCCTCTTCGGCCATCCGCGTGGCAATCAGCCAGGCACCGCTCACGCCCACCAGCACGGCCAGGGTGACCATGGCAACAGTGACCGTTGCAATACGCGCAGCCAACGAACGCATCAGAACAACCCATTTGCAATTAATCTCAGTCTAACGCAACTATTGCGAAATGAGTCACGTTGTCAGTGTGGTCAATGCCGTGGGCAAGGCCTCAGGCGCCCGCTGCAAAGACCCGGCTTGTCGCCTTGCGCTCCCCGACGTTCTCGTGGAAGAAGCAGCGAAAGCAGGCATTTCAATATTGAGATCAGTCACACATCACACCTTTGCAGATAGAATAGTAAGTATGAAACGTTGGCTGGTGTTGTCATTGTTCTGGCTGCTCGCCCCGGCAATCTCGGGCGCGGCCGAAACCATTACCGTCAAGCCTTTTTCCGAGGTGGCGGTCTTCCTCGACCGGCAGGCCGCAGCGCGGGTGGAGAGCCTGAACGAGGCAGTGCTGGCCGCCGAAATCAACGCACGGGTGCTGGAGATTCCGGCTCGACCGGGTCAACGTGTCAGCCAGGGTGAAAGCCTGCTGCGACTTGACGATGAAAGCTTTGTCATCCAGCTTGAATCGGCCACCGCACGGCTGGAGATGGCCGATGCCGCGCTCGACATGGCCAGGCTCCGTGCCGAGCGCGCCCGTCGTTTGGCGCCGGACCGGTTCGTTTCCGAAGATGAATTGCTCGAAGCCGAAACCCGACTGCGCCAGACCCGGGCCGAGCGAAGCGTAGCCGAGTACGACCTGGCCACGGCCGAGTTGATGCTGGGGAGAACAGAAATTCGAGCGCCATTTGCCGGCGTGGTCACTCAACGCCTGATCGGGGTCGGCTCGCTGGCAGGGCCGGGCACTGCGTTGCTTGAGCTGATTGCGCTTGATGAATTGGAAGTGATAGCCGGCATTCCGCCAAACCAGGTCGAAGGTCTGGAGCGGGCAGGGGTGGTTGATTTTCTTTCCGGCGATCGGGTCTGGCCTGTTGTGGTCGCGCGCGTGGCGCCGGTGATCAGCGCGGCCAGCCGCAATCGTGAAGCCCGCCTGACCTTCATCAATGCTGCCGCCCCGCCAGGCAGCGAAGGTCGCATTCGCTGGTCCGACCCGCGCCCGGCCTTGCCGCCCGATTTCATCGTCCAGCGCAACGGTGAGCTGGGTGTGCTCATTCTTGACGACGATGGACGGACCGTTGGCTTCATCGCGCTGCCCGGCGCCGATGCCGGTCGCCCGCACACTGTGCAACTACCAACTGAAACCCTGCTGATCGACGATGGTCGTCGGCGGGTCCAGCCCGGTGATCGCGTGACCTTGTAGATGGTTGATTTCCGGGATCTTCCAACACCAGTCATGCTGGTGACCTCACCGCGAGCGTTGGCCAGGGCCGCCCCGTGCTGAAGCGGCTCTACAGCAACCATCCGCTGGCTAACGTGTTCATGGTCGTGGTATTGACGATGGGCATCATCGCCTTCTGGATGATGCCGCGCGAGCGCGACCCGGAGATCAACTTCAACTGGATCAACATGACCACCGTGCTGCCGGGAGCATCTGCCGGTGATGTCGAGCGCCTGGTGACCGATCCGCTCGAGGAGGCCATCGCCCGACTCCAGGACGTGCGCTTCGTGGTCTCTTCGAGCCGCGAGAACGTGTCCAATATCCTGGTGCGGTTCCAGGAGATATCCGAGCGCGAATTCGAACGCCGGGTCGCCGACCTGCGGCGTGAGGTCCAGGCCATGGTCAATGACGAGCTGCCGCCCCAGGCCCGCGACCCCAGCATCTTTGAAGTCACGACGTCGAGCGGTTTTCCGACCGCGATCATGCTGGTGGTCGGCCAAGCCGATGACGATGACCTGCGTTCCCTGGCCCGGCGGACGCGAGAGGATATCGAGCGATTTCCGGCCATCGATCAGGTCATCACCCAGGGCCTGCGCGATCCGGAATTGCAGATACAGTTCGACCCGGCCGCCCTGGCGGCGCGCAATCTGAATGCCGTCAACCTGGCCCAGGCGGCCTCGGGCTGGTACCAGGACGTCTTCGCGGGGCGTCTGCGCACCGAATCCGGACAATGGCTGATCCGGTCCGAGGGCCGTTCGATCGATCCGCAGTCCCTGGCCAACATGACCATGACCGCCCCCGGCAGCGATCAGGTGGTCCGGTTCGACGAAGTCGCCCGCTTGCGGCTCGGCTCCAGTATCCCCGAGCAACTGGTGAGTCATGAAGCCCGGCCGGCCATCATGCTGTCGGTCAACAAGCGCGCCAACAGCAACACGCTGGATCTGATCGCCGACCTCAATAGTTATATTGAAGAGCGCAATCCGGTCCTGGCCGATCGCGGCATGCGGCTGGTACTGGCCGATGACCAGACCGTCGCCACCCGCGAGGCGATCGACATCATGCGCAATAACGCACTGGCCGGTCTGCTGCTGGTGCTGCTGGTCTGCTGGCTGTTTCTGGCCACCCGCATCGCCCTGCTGGTCGGGGCCGGGTTGATTCTCAGCGTCGCCGGAACCTTCGCGGTGCTCCATGCGTTCGGCTTCACCCTCAACATCACTGTCCTGCTCGGCATTGTCATCGTGCTCGGCATGCTGGTTGATGTGTCGGTGGTGATCGTTGAAGCCATCTACTATCGCCTGCTGCGCGGCCAGCAACCGATGCAGGCGGCCACCCGCGCGCTGAAAGAGGTCGGCTTGCCGCTCACTGCCTCGGTGCTGACCACCATCGCCGCATTCCTGCCGCTGATGCTGATGCCCGGCATCGTCGGCAAATTCATGTTCGTTGTGCCCTTCGTCGTCACCGTCGGCCTCACGATCTCACTGATCCAGGCGTTCTGGGTCCTGCCGACCCAAGTCGTTCATAGTCGCTATCGCCCGGACGTCCGGGCGTCGGACTGGCGGACACGGTTCACTCGCCGCGTTCGCTGGCGCTATGTCGCGGCGCTGAGTCATGTGCTTCGCCGACCGCGACGTTACCTGTCGATTGCCGGGCTGGCCTTCTTGCTCTCGGTTGTTGCAGTTGCGGCCGGCCTGGTACGGATGGAGTTCTTCGCCTTCGATCCGATGCGCCTGTTCTATGTCCAGGTCGACATGCCCGGTGACGTGGCCCTGGACGAAACCATTGCCCAGGTGGAGATGGTCGAGCAACGCGTGCGCGAAGGCTTGCAGCCGGATGAAGCGCGCAGTCTGATCAGCCTGTCGGGCATCCAGTTCACCGATGTCGAGCCCCTGTTCGGCGACCAGTACGGCCAGGTGGTGGTATCACTCAACCCGGCCAATGGTGGGCGGAGTGTCGACGAGATCGTCGAAGGCATGCGCGAGCATGTGCTGGCGACACCGATCGACGGCTCGATCGCGTTTTTGCAGATCGCCGGCGGGCCGCCAACCCAGCAGCCGATCAACGTCAAGGTCCGCAGTGATGAATTCGCCGAACTGCGCCGGGCTGCCGATCGCCTGCGCCAGCTCATTGCCGCCATTCCCGGTACACGGGATATCACCGATGACCGGGTGCCGGGCCGTTCGCAACTGGTCTTGCAGCTTGACCACGCAGCGCTGGCCCAGGCCAACTTCACGCCCGAGCCGCTGGCTCGCCTGCTGCGTCTGCACGTCGATGGCGAGATTGTCGGCTTTACTCGCGAGGCCGGCGACCGTTACGAGCTGCGTGTGAAAGCCGAGCGTGACCGCAGGCTGGACCCGGCCATGATCCTTGACGATCCCGTAGTTCTGCCCAATGGCCGGGTCAGCCACCTCGGCGCATTGGTCGAGGCCAGCGCGGGTGAGGCGCCCGGCGTGATTCGTCATTACAATCTGCGGCGCACGATCACTGTCGAGGCCGACATCGATCGGGCTGTCACCAATACGGTCGAGGTCAATCGACGCATTCGTGAGGCCTGGGAACAGGTGCGGGCCGAATTTCCCGGCACCAACCTGGATTTCACCGGTGAACTGGACGATATCGAGGAGTCGCTGGAAGCCATGGGGGTATTGTTTCTGCTGGGATTGGGGCTGATCTACCTGATCCTGGCCACCCAGTTCAGGAGTTACTTCCAGCCGTTTCTGATCCTGATTACCGTTCCCATGGCATTTACCGGCGTCGTCTTCGGGCTGGTCATATCGAACAATCCCCTGAGTCTGTACACCATGTACGGAATCATCGCCCTGGCCGGCATTGCGGTCAACGCCGCCATCGTGCTGATTTCAGCGGCCAACCAGCGCCTGTCCGCCGGCATGCGGCCGCTGCATGCGACCGTCTATGCCGCCCGTCGCCGGGTGATCCCCATCATCATGACCACCGCCACCACCATCGCCGGCCTTCTGTCACTGGCCCTCGGTCTCGGCGGGCGCTCTTTGCTGTGGGGGCCGGTGGCGGTAACCCTGGTCTGGGGCCTGGCCGTCTCGGCGCTGTTGACCCTGTTCGTCATTCCCGTGCTGTATCGCCTGTTCATGCGCGGGGTGACGGTGGAAACAGAGGATGACCCGGAAGTACAGGTGACGCCGATGCGCGATAGCGGTTAACCTTGAACGCTTGAATTGGCAATGCATCGGAACCCACCACAATGACAAAACCGCTCTGGCAGCCAGCACCGGAACGTGCGGCCAAGACCAACCTGAACCGGTTCATTCAATTGATTGGCAAGCTGGACCCCGAGGTCCGTGACTGGGAAACGCTTTACCAGTTCTCCATCGACCAACCCGAAGATTTCTGGAAAGCCGTATGGGACTTCGGTGGCGTGATCAGCCAGACCCGTGGTCAGCGCACCACCGCGAACTGGCCGGCCATGCCCGGCACCAGGTGGTTCCCGGAAGCGCGGCTGAACTTCGCCGAGAATCTGCTCAAGTACCAGGATGACCGTTGCGCCCTGTTGTTCGCCGGCGAAGACGGCTCACGCCGCCACATCAGCTATGCCGAACTGAATGCCCAGGTCGCGCAGGTGGCCAATGCGCTGCGCCGTAGCGGCGTGCAGCCCGGCGACCGGGTGGCCGGCTACCTGCCGAACCTGCCCGAAACCGTGGTTGCCATGCTGGGAGCCTCAGCCGTCGGCGCGGTCTGGTCTTCCTGCTCGCCGGATTTCGGCGTCCAGGGCGTGCTTGACCGCTTCGGCCAGATCGAGCCGAATGTGCTGATTGCCGCCGCGGCCTATCGTTACAACGGCAAGAACTTCGACTGCATGGGCCGGGTGCGCGAACTGGCCGGCAAGATGCCCTCGGTCGAGCAGATCGTGATCGTGCCCTACATGGAACCCGATCCCGACCTGACCGGGCTGCCTCAGGCGGTCACCTGGGACGCCTTCACGGCCAATGCGGAGATGCAGGTCAACTTCGAAATGCTGCCGTTCGACCATCCGCTCTACATCCTGTATTCATCCGGCACCACCGGGGTGCCCAAGTGCATCGTCCACGGTGCCGGCGGCACCCTGTTGCAGCATCTTAAGGAACTGATCCTTCACACCGATCTGAAGCGCGACGACAGCATCTTCTACTTCACCACCTGCGGCTGGATGATGTGGAACTGGCTGGTCTCCAGCCTGGCCGTCGGCTCTACGGTCGTGCTGTACGATGGCTCGCCGTTTCATCCCGACGGCAACGTGCTGTGGGACCTGGCCGACGAGGCCGACATCTCCATCTTCGGCACCAGCGCCAAGTGGATTTCGGCCTGTGACAAGGCCGGCATCAAGCCGCGGCAGACCCATCGCCTGGAAAAGCTCAGGGCCATACTTTCGACCGGCTCGCCGCTGCTGCCCGAATCGTTCGACTACGTCTACCGTGACATCAAGACCGACGTGCAACTCAGTTCCATCTCAGGCGGCACCGATATCGTTTCCTGCTTTGCCCTCGGCAACCCGATCCTGCCCGTCTACAAGGGCGAGTTGCAATGCCGCGGCCTGGGCATGATGGTTGAAATACGGGCCGATGACGGTGAAGTGGTAATGGACCAGACCGGCGAGCTGACCTGCTCCCAACCCTTCCCGTGCATGCCGATCGGCTTCTGGAATGACCCGGACGGCAGCAAGTACCGTGCCGCCTATTTCGAAACCCATGAAGGCGTCTGGAGCCACGGCGACTACGCCCGGCTCACACCGCACGGGGGCGTCATCATCTACGGTAGATCGGATGCCACCCTCAATCCAGGCGGGGTTCGAATCGGCACCGCCGAGATCTATCGCCAGGTCGAAAAGCTCGATGAGGTCATCGAATCGATCTGCATCGGCCAGGATTTCGACGGCGATGTTCGCGTGATCCTGTTCGTGCGCCTGCGCGAAGGCATCGAACTCGACGACGACCTGCGCGACAAGATCCGTAAGACCATCCGCGCCAACACCACCCCGCGCCACGTCCCGGCCAAAGTCATCGCCGTCCCCGACATCCCCCGCACCGTCTCCGGCAAAATCACCGAACTGGCTGTGCGGGATGTTGTTCACGGACGCGAAGTGAAGAATACTTCGGCGTTGGCCAATCCTGAGGCGCTGGAGCATTATCGGGGTTTGGCGGAGTTGGAGGCCGGTTGAGCCGGGATACGGTTTACGGGTTCAAGGCTCAAGGCTCAAGGCGCCAACCCGCTCCCCATCCCAAACTTGGCGTACAGTAGCGTGGTGAGATTACACACGCCTAATATCAAGTTTGAACCGCGTGATTGAATAGACACCCGAACCATAAGGGCAGGTATGACATGAAAAACGGCACGCGCTTGATGAAGACCATAGTGATGGCAATGGCCGGCCTTGCGCTGGTCGGCTGTGGTCGCGATTCCGGCGAGCCGGACCAAATCGAATCATCAGCCTCGGTGCAACTGACCGGTGAGGCGTTCTATGCCGAGCGCATCGTCATGCCACCGGGGTCCTGGCTGGATGTCGAGCTGGTCGACGAAGAGGCCGATCATGTCCTTGCCCGTCAACGACGTGAAGAAATCGGCACGCCACCGTACCCGTTTGAACTCAACGTAGGGCAGGGCGACTTGCGGCCGGACGGCGCCTACACCATTCTGGTCACCTTGTTTCTGCCGGACGGCAGTCCGCGTTTTGCTGCCGAGTCGCCTGTCAATCCGAATCGCCTCGACGCGTCAACCATTCGTCTGCAGGCGGTCGACTACAGCGAGCAGGACAAGGAGGTCATGGAAATGGCCGATTGGATCGCCTGGCGCTGTGGAGAGATTCCCGTCGATGTTCATTTCGCAGCAGACGATAAACTCGTGCTGGCCCTGCCCTGGCAGGACCATGTTTTACAGGCCGAGCCGGCGGCAAGCGGTGCCCGATACCGGGGCGAGGGCGTTCAGTTCTGGTCACGCGGTCACCACAGCGCCCGGTTGAGCCTTGAAGGCGAGCCGGATGTCGACTGCCAGCCGGCCGATGACATGTCACCCTGGACCGCGGCCCGCGAGCGTGGCATTGGTTTTCGCGCCAGCGGCAACGAGCCCGGCTGGCTGATGGAAGTTCGCAATGGCGATCAGGCTCGATTGCATTTGCTGCTCGACTACGGCGCCCACGAACTCAACTTCGAAGACATCACCGTGCTGCCCGATCAGGCCGGTTTCACCGCCGATGCCCCGGGTAACCACGTCGAGATTCAGCTCATCCACGAAACCTGCCAAGACACCATGGTTGACTGGACCTTCCCGGTTCGGGTCGAGATGACCCTCAATGACCTCAATCTGAGCGCCTGTGGCCGTTTCTTTGGTGTACCCTTGCCCTAACTTTTCCCAGGCTTGAAGATGTCTACCAACCCGACCCGCAACCTCGCCTTGTTCTGCGACTTCGAAAACGTCGCGCTCGGCGTCCGCGATGCCCGTTACGACGCTTTCGACATCCAGAAAGTGCTTGAACGGCTGCTGCTCAAGGGCAACATCGTGGTCCGCAAGGCCTATTGCGACTGGGGCCGCTACGGTGGCTTCAAGGCCGCCATGCACGAGGCCGCTTTCGAGCTGATCGATATCCCGCACGTGCGCCAGTCCGGCAAGAACTCCGCCGACATCCGCATGGTGGTCGATGCGCTTGACCTCTGCTACACCAAGGGCCACGTCGATATCTTCGTTGTCATCTCCGGCGACTCTGACTTCTCGCCCCTGGTGTCCAAGCTGCGCGAGAACAACAAGACCGTCATCGGTGTCGGCGTCAAGAGCTCGACCTCCGACCTGCTGATGGCCAACTGCGACGAATTTATCTTCTACGACGACCTGATCCGCCAGGACCGCAAGAAGACCGAAGGCCGGGCCAAGAAAGCCAGCAAGAAAAAGACCACAAAGAAGACCGCGCAAAAAACCACGGACGACAAGGCCCAGGAGGCCTTCGACCTGGTCCTCGAAACCACCGAAGCCCTGTTCGGCGACCGCGACGCTGACGAAAAAGTATGGGGCTCCATGGTCAAGCAGGCCCTGAAGCGCCGCAAGCCCGGCTTCAGCGAGTCCTACCACGGCTTCAAAAGCTTCAAGCAGCTACTACAGGAAGCCGAAAAACAAGGCATGCTGACCCTTCAGCATGATGAGAAATCCGGTGGCTACATCATCACCGGCTATCGATCAGAAGATTAAGGGTCGTGCCGCTTTTCAGCGGCAGACGTAGCTCCCCAGTCCATTGTCATCCCGGACGTGATCCGGGTTCTTGAGTACCTTTCACCTTTTACCGTTGACCTTCGCTGCCCGGCGCAGGCCCCAGGTAACCCTCCGGCGCCAGGCAGGTGGCCAGCATGACGTCGTTGATGTCGTGATGGTCGGGTCCAGGCGGGAAACTCACGATGCTCGGGCTGCAACCATGTCCGTTCGATTTCCTCGGCGAGCGACAGCCAATCCGAAATCCCGGTGAGTGAAGTGTTGAGCTGGTCCGTGTCGCTCCGCGAGGACGTGCTCGCGGCCAGCCGGTCGACCGCTCGAAGTCCCGTCGTCGCGAACTGGCCCTGTGTGTCCGGGTTGTCCTTTGTTCAGTCTACTGAGTCGACCCTTGAAACATTGCACGGACATCGACTGTATCGCGCTTGCCGATCTTGTCGAAATTGGCTTCCAGCCAGGCCTCGGCGGTATTTCGGCCAATATCGCGCAGGTGGGTCAGGAATTTCCATTCGGCATTCGACTTCGACGAGGCGCCCAGCGGATTCAGTTCATCCTGGTTGTGAATCAGATGCATGCGCACGCTCCGATATTCGCTGGCATCGAGTCGCCCATCCTCGACCAGCCGGGTGACGAAATCGACCGCGCGCAATTCCTTGAGCAGGCTGGAGTTGAATGCGATTTCATTGATCCGGTTCTGAATCTCGCTGGCGGTTTTCGGCACGCCCTTGCGCTCGATCGGGTTGATCTGCACGATCACCACGTCGGAACATTCGCTGCCATAGAAGAATGGAAACA
>JBGTEC010000214.1:0-3478 GCA_041747995.1 Wenzhouxiangella sp. | reverse complement strand
GATCGCCTGGCCGGTAAAGCTCCTCGGCCAGGCTCCGCGCTGCCATCGCGGCCTGGAGGGCCTGCTGCGCCTCACCCTGGAACACGTAGGCGCCCACCAGGGCCGATTGGGCCTCGAACATCAACTCGATCGACTGGTTCGCCCGGCTGCCCAGCTCGTCTATGATGCCGTTGAGCTCATCAATGATTCTCGCCAGCGGCACATCCAGCACATTGGCCTGATTGCGCAGTTTCCTGATCCTCAAACGCAGGAGCTCGTCGGAAAAGTCGTCTGGAGCGGACATCAGCATCTTGATTGCCCGCTGGTCGGCGTCAATGGCCTCCACCGCTCGACCGCCCGAGTCCAGGGCGGCGCCGATCTCGGCCTGGATTCTGGCCTTCTCGAACAGCCGGCTCGAAGGCGCAAGAGCCCATTGAGCCTCCTTCAACAGCGGCAATGCCTGCTCGCCCAGGCCGAGTGCGTTATAAGCCCGGCCGATGGCCAGATTGATTGATCCCAGCATCGCTGGATTAAGCTCCTCAGCACTGGTCAACTGGGCCGTGCCCAGGTCAAGGATTTCCCTGACGGTAACCTCGTTGCCTCGCGATGGCAAAGAGTCCGCACCTGCGAACAGCTCGTTCATGAACTCGGTCACCGCCTCGGCCCGGTCACGCTCCCAGGCAATGCGCTGCAACTGGGCTTCGCGGTCGATGAAAAAAGTCACCATCAGCAAAACCAGGCCGGTGACGACCGCCACGCCCCAGCGATGGCGCCAGGCAAATCGCCGGGCACGGTAAATCGGCTGATTGCCACGGGCGTTAACCGGTCGGTGCTCCAGAAAACGCTGCAGATCGTCGGCCAGGGCCTTGACCGAAATATAGCGCTGCTCGGCCTCCCTGCTCAGGGCTTTGGTCACGATGGCTGTCAGGTCGGCCGCAATGCCGCGCGGTGGGGCGATCTCTCCAGCCAGAATGGCTGCCGGGAGAAGTTGTGCGCTCTGTACGTGATCGAAGGGCAGGCTGTCGGTCAGCAGCTTGTACAGGAGCACGCCCAGCGAATACACGTCGGTGGCGGCACTGAGTCCATCACCGTCGATCTGCTCCGGGCTGGCGTAGGCCAGGGTCAGCGCCTGGCTGGGCGCCTTGTCGGCCAGTTTCAGGCGATCGTTTTCATCAAGTAAATGAGCAATGCCAAAGTCCAGCAGCTTGGGCTCACCCTCCGGCGTGACCAGGATATTGGATGGCTTGATATCGCGATGGATCACCATGTGGCGGTGTGCATAGTCGACCGCGGCGCAGACCTTCAGAAACAGGTTGAGCCTGACTGCCGTCGAACTTTGGTTCTGCGTTAACCAGATATCGATCTGATCGCCCTCGACATACTCTGTTGCCAGGAACGGGCGCCCTTCGGCCGTCAGCCCGCCATCAATCAGATGCGCGATGTTGGGATGGTTCAGACGGGAAAGGATCTGGCGCTCGGTCGCAAAACGACGCGCCAGGGTCTCATCCGGCGTTTCCGACAATTGCAGCAGCTTGAAGGCAACCCGCTGCTGAATGTCGCCATCGTTGCGTTCGGCCAGATACACCACCCCGCTGCCACCTTCATTCAGACGACGCAGCAGTCGGTAATTGCGCGGCAGCGGCACCTCGAGCGAGACTTCCTTGATCGCTTTTTGCGCGGCAGCCTGGAATTGCTCGGGCAGCCCATCCCCGGTCGCGTCTTCGGCGGCCGCGATCAACCATTGAACTTCGGCGCGAAGCTCCTGATCATCGGCACATTGGACATCGATATATTCGGCCCGTGCCTCAGGCGCCATGTCCAGGGCCTCACTGGCTATTGATTTGGCCTGCTGGTATCGCCGTTCCTGGCGCTGTTTGCTCATTCGGTCCTTGAATTGGGCTATTGGTGAATCACCCCCACAATAGTAACGAGATTGCGCGATTCGTGGACAGTTGGTACGCCTGGTTCCAAAAATCTCCGGATGAATGCATGCGCTACCCGCCCATGGCGCGCGACCGCTTCAAAGTCCTTGGTTATACTTCACCGACGATTTTCCGGACAGACCACGCCATGATTCCAGACGGCTCCTACTCGCTTGAAACCCTGCTGAAATTTCTCAAGTACGCGGGCATGGAAGGCCTGATCAATCCGGCCACCGCCCGCAGCAGAAAGAACGCTGCCGAACAGTTGAGCAATGAACTGACCGACCAGGAACGCAGCGATGTCCGCCTGATCAATGTCGACGAACTGGCCGCCCGCTTTCACAAGCTCGAAGAATCCAGCATCAGAAGCGAGGCGCTCTCGGTCTACACCGAGCGCCTCCGGATGGCGCTGGCCGACTTCACATCCTGGATGGCGGACTCGGCTTCCTTCCGCAGCGTCGGCGGCGAACCCCATCGGGCAATCAAGCGCCGACCCGGTGGCACCGCCATCAGCGTCGAGCAGCAGGCGGCCGAACAGATCGCTTTGGAAGCAACCGAGAATCCTTCCAGTACCGTACCAATTCCCCTGAGGGAGACACGGGTCGTTTACGTCGCCAATTTGCCCCTGGATCTGACCCAGACCGAGGCCGACAAGATCGTACGGGTGGTGCAGGCTTACGTCACATCGAACAGCAAACCCGACACGCAGGAATCTTCAACGTGAGCCGGCTGCTTATTTTTTCGCTGATGGCCATCTTCACCATCTGCGGTATCGGCCTCTGGCTTTACTTCATCAGTCCGTTGCCCGGCGGTCCGTTCAAGGAAGAACTGGTTCCCGAACTGGTGGTGTTCTGCATCGAGGCCTTCATCCTGGTCGGGGTCCTCAGCCTGATCCAGCGCTCGCTGGAGCACCGGCGCCGCAAGCAGCTGTGGCTGAGCCTGCGCGGCTCGTTTCGCGACATGCTGTCCCAACTCGACATCGCCTTCCTCGATCCCGAAGGCGAACCCATGGCATCACGGGAACTGGAAACCGACCCCAGGATCGTGACCCACATGATCGAACAGTTGGCTGCCAAGCATCCGCATATCGACAACCTGATGGCACTCAAGCGCGAAGCCGAGGAAACCCTGTCCCTGACCCGCGATCTGGTCGCCGTCGCCGCCCAGCTTTCAGCCACCCACATGAACTGGTGGATCGCCATCGTCGACAGCATTCGCCAGGTCTCGCTGTCGCGCAGCCGAAGCCATCTGGAAAAAAGCATCAACGACATGCTGGTCAATATCCAGGAGTTTGATCGGTTGGAGTTTTAGGGGCGGGGGAAAGGTGAAAGGTGAAAGGTGAAAGGTGAAAGGTGAAAGGTGAAAGGTGAAAGGGGCTATCCGCCCAAGGTCTGGTCCTGGTGGCTGAACCATTCGAGGGCGCTCTGGAACTGGTGGGGTTCGAAGTCGGGCCAGTATTGGTCGCAGATGTAGAAGTCGGCGTAGACGGACTGGACCGGCAGGAAGCCGCTCAGGCGACGGCCACCGCCCCAGCGCACGATCAGGTCGAGCCGGGAAACATCGCTGGAGCGCAGACC
>JBGTEC010000213.1:0-6808 GCA_041747995.1 Wenzhouxiangella sp. | reverse complement strand
TTGCTGGTTGTTGAATATGCCTGAACCGCTACTGCCCGGCTCGGTGGTTCCCTGCGAGTGGACCACCACCAGGTAGTCGCCATTGGTCGCGCTTGAGCAGCCGCCGTTGCAATTGGCAAAGCCGGTCACATCACCAAAGGTGATTTTCTGCAGGTCGCCGGCCGGGTGGTGTACGGCCACTGTTGGGGTGGAAACCGTGGGCGTCGTTGCATCCCAGCCTGCAAACCAGGCCCCGCCCGGCGCCGGGTTGTTCAGCCGAAGAAATGACGTATCGGTTCTTTGCGAGCCCCACAGCAACGCTGCGCCGCCGGTCAGCCTCTGATTGGAAGAGTTCAACACACCGTTGTTGCAGGCGCTGGAGCGATAGAACCAGAAGGTATTGAGTGTTGATGCCACCGTCTGGCTGTCAATGCAATGATTGGCGGTCAGAAAGTAGGGGACGAATTGGCCATCGGTGCTGTTGAGCAAGGTGCCGGTGCACAGGAAGGACGAGCCGTTTTCGGTGAATAACATTCGAGTAACGGCGTTGCGCAATTCGTTGCCGGCCGAGTGGCACATCACATCCAGGTTGCAGGCGCCAGAGTTTTTCAGCTCCATGAACTCGGTCGCATAAAGGTTGCTGTGCGCCGAATAGACCAGATGGGAAAGGTGGGAGGAGGCCAAATCGATATCATTGACCCCGATCCCGTCCGGCAGGTAGATTTCAATGCCGGCAAACTCGCCATCCACCACGGGTGACCAGTAGGTACGGGCCTGTTCGGAAACGTCGCCGGCGCGGATGTTGACGGCAATCAACTCAAGAATTTCCTGGCCGCTGACGGCATGAACCTCTGACCGATCGGCATTGAAAAACCGTATCTCGGCGGATTCGGGCAGGCGGTTGACCAGCAGGCCGATGCGCAACCCCATCGCTTCGGCGGAAGTCAGTTCCAGCACCCCGGCCTGGCCACCATCGCGCAGCTTTGTCCACGTGATCGCCTCGGTCAAGGAAAGAGGCTGGTTCTCGGATCCGACAGACCGGGCGATACCGACCTGTTCAATACCCCGGCCCGCCTGATCAAGGAGCGGTGCAAGCTCATTGACCGAGGGGCGCTGAAGCGATAGTCGGGCCGAGCTGCCGGCCTTTCCAACATGCAGCGTGGTCGAAAGCGCGGCGGGCTCCTGCTTGGGCCCCTCATAGGTGGCGCCAGGCAGCGAAAGCGCGGGGTTGGCCCAGCCGGTGACTGGCACCGCAAGAATCAATAGTGCGAGCAAGCAAGCAAGCGTGCTGGTCGGGGAGATAAATTTCATGCTTCAGGACCCTCGGTAAAAATTGCCCGCATTCAAAACGCGGGTCACCCGTCCAATCTAGCACGTCGGCGCTGGTGGTCATCGACTATTTTGCAATGACGCGGCATTGCCTAAAGGGGTGCGCAAATCTCTGCAGGACGGCGCTTGGTCATCCGGGTGGGTATACTCGCAATCCCACCATGAACAAGCCGGGTCCGCCTTGACAGATTCCCTCCGAACGACATCAATAGCCGAAAAGACCGATATTCGGGAAGTCAATCGCCGTTTCTATGATGGTTTGTGGTCCGGTACCCGATTGGTCCAGCCCCAGCGCTTCAATACCTGGCCGCTGGTTTCCGAATTGGCCGCCGCCTGCCCACAACGACTCGAGATCGGGCCGGGCATGCGTCCGCGGCTGCCTTTGGAAAATACCCATTTTGCCGATATCAGTGAACCGGCCCTGCAGGCGCTGAGCGCGCACGGCGGTCACGCAGAGTCGGCCTCCATCACCAGCCTGCCGTATGCCGACCAGAGTTTCGACCTTGTTTGCGCATTGGACATCATTGAGCATGTCGAGGACGACGAGAGCGCCATGTCAGAGCTTGCCCGGGTCGCGGCACCCGGCGCTTGCGTCCTGATTTCCACCCCCCTGCACCCGGCCTACTGGTCGACATTTGATGAAATCGTCGGACACTATCGCCGCTACGTGCCGGCAGAGTTGATTGACCTGCTTGATCGCAACGGGCTGAAGATCGAGCAGAGCGCGATTTTTGGCATGAAGCCGAAATCGACCCGCCTGTCCTCGCTGGGATTGTGGTTTCTGAAACGGGACCGGGCCGTCGCGCTCAAGGTTTACAACCACATCCTGATGCCACTGGGATTGCGCCTGCAAAAGCCGCTTGACCTGGTTCCCGGGCTTCCCGTCACCGATGGCGTCGACGAGATCCTGCTGGTCTGCCGACGTCAGACGTAGCCGATGCTTCAGGCGCGGGTGCGCTTGAGCGCCAGACGCTCGTTTCGATCATTCCATGGCTGTCCGACAATACGGCGCATGGCAACCTCGACCGTGCGCAGCACGATCAGGTTATGGAGCAACAGGGCCAGATTCTTCAGGTCTCGTGGGAAGGCGCGCAACGCCATCGAGAAACTGATTTCGTCGTACATGACGTAATGCCAGAAGCCGGGCGGGATGTAGAGGACGTCGCCATGCTTCAGTTCGACCAGGTGGCCGCGTACGTGCCTGAGCGCGGGGTGCCGGTCAAAGTCGGGCTGCTCAAAGTTCACCTCGGCCAGGCTGCTGAACGAGAACGGCACCCGGTACATGTGCGGCGTCATCTCAGGCGCCAACTGCAACACGCGCTTGGGGCCGCCGAAATGGCAAAGCAGGATATCGGGCCGGTCGATATCAAAATGCATTTGCACGCGGGCATTCTTGCCGCCCATGAACAGGACCGGCAACTTGCGAAACAGCTTCAGTCCGATCTCGGGGAACGCGAAATCCTGCGTCAGCGCAGGCACCAGGGAAAACAGGTTGAAGAAAAACAGTCGCAGGTCATTCTCGCCCGCGGCCAGCAGGTCGATGTATTCACCCAGCGGCATGTGCGCGGCGGGGTCGTGCTGGCCCTTATGGTCGCGCGAAGGCTTGCTGTCGTAAAGGGGCACGATGACATCTCCTGCCACCTCTTTGAAATAGTCCACCGACCAGAGCGCACGTGCCTTCCAGTCGCGGGTCAGATCCCCGAGTACGACTGGGGTCGACGTCGCCTTGTACCGGGCCATGAACAGCGCCGGATCAAGGGAAACCCTGCGCTCAACGGGCACGGTCAGAATCATCGGCGGGTGGCCTTCAATGTGGGGGAGTCGGGTTGGTCGTTATCGACCAAGCCATTGGGCGATCTGGTCGCAGGCTTCGACCAGCGCGCTCGACGTGCCAGGCTCGGTCGCCGAGTGGCCGGCATCCTCAACCCAGCGCAATTCGGAATCCGGCCAGGCCCGGTGCAGCGCCCAGGCCTGGTCGGGAGCGCAGATGGCGTCGTAGCGACCGTGGACAATGATGCCGCGAATACCAGCCAGGCGATCGGCCTGATCAAGGATCTGGTTTTCGGCCATGAAAAGCCGGTTGACAAAAAAATGGGTGCAGATTCGGGCGAAGTACCAGGCCGAATCCGGCTCCAGGAACGAGTCCACCAGGTCCGGGTTGGGCTTAAGCGTGGCGCAACGGGCTTCAAAGCGTGACCACTCGGTGGCCGCTTTTCTGGCCAGGTCGATGTTCTCCCCGTTGATCCGGCGAAAATAGGCCAGCGGCAGGTCGTCGCGCTCATCCTCGGGAATCATTTCGAGCAAATCGTCCCAATAGTCGGGAAATATGCGCTGGGTGCCATGACGATAAAGCCAGTCATGATCCTGCTGCCGATTGAGGAAAATACCGCGCAGAATCAGCGCCAGGCAGCGTGCGGGATGAGCCTGAGCATACAGCAGGGCCAGGGTCGAGCCCCACGAGCCGCCAAACACCACCCAGCGATCGATCTTCAGATGCTCGCGGATGCGCTCGAGGTCGGCTATCAGGCGGTCGGCATCGTTGTGATCGATCTCGGCCTGTGGTCTGGACTGGCCGGCCCCGCGCTGGTCGAACAGTACGATGCGATAACGTTGGGGATCGAAAAAGCGTCGATTGTCCGGACTGATGCCACCACCGGGCCCGCCATGAAGAAACACCACCGGTATGCCGTCAGGTTTGCCGCATTCCTCCAGGTAAAGCTCATGGCCTTCGCCAACATCCAGCCATTCAGCGTGGATTGCTTCCAGTGCAGGGTAAAGATCGGTCAGGCTGGTTATTGCAGGCATGCCGCTGATCGTACACCAGTCGAGGGCATCAATGCGCCACGTCAATTATGAGGCACGTCAATTCCAGCCAACAGGCTTTTGGCAGCTTCGCGTCCTTCGAATACAGCCGTGACCACGAGATCGGCTCCGCGGACCATGTCGCCGCCGGCGTAGACTTTTTCGAGGCTGGTCTGAAATGCCCCGCGTCCGGTGCCACCAACCACGATGCGGCCATCCTCCTGCGTCTGCACGCCGGCCTCGGTCAGCCACGCCGGGGGATTCGGGCGGAAACCAAACGCGATGACGACGGCATCGGCCGGCAGGGTTTCTTCAGAGCCCTGGATGACTTCGGCGCTGCGTCGGCCTTTTTGATCGGCCTCGCCCATGCGGGTCTCGACCATGCGGATGCCTTCAACCTGGCCGTCGCCGATGATTTCGACCGGCTGGCGGTTGAACAGGAACTCCACGCCTTCTTCACGAGCGTTGGCGACCTCTCTGCGGCTGCCGGGCATGTTGGCTTCGTCGCGGCGGTAGGCGCAGGTGACGGAGAAGGCGCCCTGGCGGACGGCGGTGCGGACGCAGTCCATGGCGGTATCGCCGCCGCCGAGCACGACCACGCGCCGACCGTGCAGGTTGATGTAGCCGAAGTTTGGCTGGGGTTCCTTGAGGACATGGTTGATGTTGCCGATCAGGTAGGGCAGGGCTTCGACCACGCCGTCCAGATCTTCGCCGGGGAAGCGGCCCCTGACGTACTGGTAGGTGCCCATGCCCAGAAAGACCGCATCGTAGTCGGCGAGCAACTGGTCGAAGGCAATGTCCCGACCGATTTCCTGGCCGAGATGAAATTGCACGCCCATGCCTTCCATCAGTTGACGGCGGGTTTCGACGACGGATTTTTCGAGCTTGAATGGCGGGATGCCGTAGGTCAGCAGGCCGCCGATACGCGGGTACTTGTCGAACACGTGCGCCTCGACGCCGTGGCGCACCAGGATGTCGGCGCAACCCAGGCCGGCCGGACCGGCGCCGATGATGGCGACCCGCTTGCCGGTGGGCTTGACGTGCGTGAGGTCAGGACGCCAGCCCTGCTTGACGGCCTCGTCGGTAATATACTTTTCGATCGAGCCGATGGTGACCGCGCCGAGGCCATCATTGAGGGTGCAGGCGCCTTCGCACAAACGATCCTGTGGGCAGATGCGGCCACAGATCTCGGGCAATGAGTTGGTTTGATGGGATAGTTCGGCGGCCTCGAACAGGCGGCCCTGGCGAATCAGGCGCAACCAGTCGGGGATGAAATTGTGGACCGGGCATTCCCATTCGCAATACGGATTGCCGCAGTTGATGCAGCGCTCCGACTGGTCGGCCGCGGCCGCCTGGCCGTAGTCGTCGTAAATTTCCTTCCACTCGCGAACGCGAATCCGGACTGGCACGACTTCCGGGTCCTTGCGCGGCGTTTCGAGAAAATGCAGGGGGTTGGGTTTAGACATTGGGTTCCTTGTCCAGCAGGGCGGCTTCAACGATGGGCGCAGCCCAGTCCGGTGTCTGGTGCATGCGAGACGGCTCGGGAGCCACTACCTGCTGATCCCTGAGATGAAGCACCAGACGCAGCGGCGGAATGCCGTTGCCATCGGCAGACTGGCTGTTGTCGAAGACCTTCAACTCCGTGATGTCAGGGAGCAACGCAATCAGGTTCTGGCGTGATGTAGTCCACCGCGCCTCGATCAGGGATTGGGGTATGTCGTGGCCACCGTGGCTGACACGTTCTTGCACCCGCTGTTTATGCAGATCGACGCTGACCAGCCCGCAATACCACATGATGACGTCAAAACCATGCTGGGCGGCCTGATGAATCAGCCCTGGCATGGTGCGGCCGCCCAGGGTGGTTTCGAAAGCGTAGCTGGCGCGCAGGGAAATGGCGCGTTCCAGGCGTGACTTGCCAAAGTGCCAGGCCTGACTGTTGGCGTCCTCCGATCCGGCCTTTGCCGCACGGGCAGCAAATTCATCGGGATTGAAGTAATCCAGCCCCCGTTGGCGCAACAAGGCGCCGCCGATGGAACTCTTGCCCGCACCGTTGACGCCCGCCAGTACATAAAGCACGGGATTTTCATCATCGCCGGAAGCCGACGTCAATCCTCTTTCGCCCGGTTGGCGGCATGGGCCAGTTCTTCGGGCGATGCCGAGATTGCACGGCGAAAATCGCTGGCGGCGCGGGTCGACTCCAGTTGCTCGAGGCGGCGGGCGAATTGCTCCCGAAGTTTCTGCAGCGGGTCGTTGCGTTCGGCGCTGGCCACCAGGGCGTGGTAATGGTCACTATCCATCACGACCGCGTCGGGCCGGTTGTGGTTGGTGATCAGCACCGGCCCGTACTCATGAACCCGGGTCGAAACCGCCTTCCAGCCCAGCTTCTTGATATCGCTGGCCGAATATCGCTCCATCGTCCGGGAAGCCGTTGTCGCGGAATCAGTTTGGCTTTTTTCAATACGGGGCATGCGGAACGGTTCTCCTGCCTGGATATTATGGCCATTATATCCATAATAATGATGTGAAGGATTGATGGGCTCATGCCGCCTCACGCAAGGCGTTGATCAGGCCTTCGAGATCGGCGGCCTTCGGTTTTACCAGCCAGAACTTGGGCAGGACGCGGCGGAAGTCGTCGAGGATTTCTGCGGCGTGCTCGCTGCCGGTCATCTGTTGGTGTTTTTCAATCATGCCGCGCAGG
>JBGTEC010000212.1:0-7032 GCA_041747995.1 Wenzhouxiangella sp. | reverse complement strand
GGGCCGGGCACGCTTTGCCGAACGGATGATCCCGCGTGATGACTTGCGTGCCATGGTCCGCCAACTGCGTTCCGGCGGCGTCCTATGGTATGCGCCCGACCAGGATTTCGGTGCTGAACGCAGTCACTTCGCGCCTTTTTTTGGTCTACCCACAGCCACCGCGCGCGGCATCCTGGAGCTGGCGCGCATGGGTCGGGCTCGGGTGGTGCCCATGTATCCGGTCAAGGACGAGGCCAGCGGACGGGTAAGCGTTCATCTTGAACCGGCCTTTGATGCTTTTCCCGGTAGCGACCCGGTCGCTGATCTGACCCGGTTCAACACCTTTCTTGAACGGCGCATCCGCGAAGCACCGGCTCAGTACTGGTGGCTGCACCGCCGCTTCAAGACCACGCCCGAGGGCCTGCCGTCCCGTTACGAAGGAGCGAAAAGCGAAAAGACGGACTAACCGCGAAGGCCGCGAAGAGCGCAAAGTAATAGGGAAAGGCGAATAAAAGCGACTATTCGCAAAGACGCAAAGAAGGCTTCGTGTCTCTCATCAAACAAACGTCGGGGTTCAAAGTAGGAGCGACCCTCTGGTCGCGATCCCACCTTTGATCGCGGCCAGAGGGCCGCTCCTACCCTCGTTCGCGCCTTCGCGGTTAGTCCGTCTTTTCGCTCGCCTGCAGTTGTTGCAGGCGCTGGTACTTGCTGAAGGTGTAATCGGCATGGAGCCAGCTCATGGTCCAGCCGGCGCGTCCATCCAGGAACGCGGCCCGAAGCAGAAAGTTGTCGATCAAACAGAATGCCGCGCGCAGATGTGGGCTGATCGTCAGTCGCACCCGCTTGCCCGCTGCGTGTCGCTGCAAAGCCTGCTGCTCTGCATACAGTTGCAGCTTGCTGCGCGCATGGTTAATGTCGCGGTAGACATGGTGGTGAATCTGACCCTCCAGAAAGCCGATGCGGGACGAATCCGTCAGGACTACTTTTTCGTGGACGATGTTGGGTGTGAAGCGCCCCAGGTCACGTTGGAACAGGCGCAGTGGCGCACGCGCCCAGTGGCCGAAGGAAAGCTCACGGCCGAACGCCAGCGTCAGCCAGGGCAGACGGTAGCCGTGGTGAAATGGTTGCGGGTGGGCCAGAACATGATTGATTTCGCGCCGCAGTTCTTCGCTGAGCGCCTCGTCGGCGTCCAGCGATAAAACCCAGACGCCGCGGGCGCGGTCAAGCGCCCGTTGTTTCTGAATCCCGAACCCGGGCCAATCGGTCTGATCGACCTGATCGGTGTACTGCCGGGCAAGCTCCACGGTCCGGTCGACGCTGCCGCTGTCGAGCACAATGATTTCGTCGGCCCAGCCGCTGACCGAAGCCAGGCAGCGCGCGATGTTGCCTTCCTCGTTTTTGCAGATCACGATCACGCTCAGCGAGTGGCAGCGCTTGATATCGGCTTGCGCCAGTTCCTGGCGTCGGCGGGCGTGCACCAGGGCCAACGAGATGGCGGTAAAGAAACAGAACCACACGATACCGATGTTGCGTTCGAACAATGACTCCGACAAGCCCATGACCGCCACGGTGGTCAGGCCCGCAAGCCCTGACCAGCCCAGGTAGCGCGTGCCCTGCAAGGCGGTGTGCCAGACCCGGGCCAGGCGCTTGAAGGCTATCGCCAGCATCAGCAGCAAGGTGGCCAGACCCGCAATACCGGACTGGATCAGGGCCGACAGGTATTCGTTGTGCGGATGCTCGTAAATGAGCAGATGCTCTCCCAGCCGGCCATCCGCCACGGCTTGCGCCAGCGTATCCTGAAAGACGCCGGGTCCGCCGCCGGTCAGCGGGTGTTCGCGGATCACGGCTCCGGCCACCTGCCACAGTCCCACGCGACGACCAATTGTCCCCTCGCTATGGCTGCCGTCCATAAAAGCGACCAGGTCGGTGATGCCGGCCGAAGCGCGCTGGCTCATGGGCGTGACTGGCGACAGCATGATGACCAGGGTGATCAGGGTCAAAAATGCGGGTACGCCGAAACGCCAGTGCAAAGGCTGGTGGGCGCCCAGGGTAAACAGGTACACGATCAGTAGTGGGGGCAGGGCAAGCCAGGCACCGCGTGAACCCGACAGGGCACTGGCGGCAATGGCGAGCAGAATGGCAACTGCGGTCAGCAGGCGGAGGCTCACCGGCAGGTTTGGATCCTGAACCCGGGGCAAAAGCATCAAACCCATGGCCAGCGCGATGCCGCCGAAATAGATCGGATTGGTTGCCCCGCCGACCCGCAGTTCAAGCTCACCGCTGGTGCCGGTCAAAAAAAACCACAGCGCGTAGAGGCCGGCAATCGTCGCGCCCGCGGTCAGGCCCAGCCACCAGGCCGGTTCAATGCGATCGAGCCGGCGAACGAACAACAGCAGCGGGATGATCAGCAGCAGACGCAGAATCCGGGTCACCGCATCCCCGCCCTCGGGACGAAGACCGTTGATCAGCCAGCCCGCAATCCACACCAATACAAACAGAACGACGGCCATCAGCATCAGGCGTTCGAGCGGCGAAAGTTGAGACAGACGCCAGCCGCGGTTCAGGCTGAGCCAGACAATGGCGACCAGGCCGATGAGCAGAAAACCCGCGCCGGCCGCCTTCGGCAACACCAAGCCCAGGGCCAGGGTAAGGAATATGGTGAGTGCCACACCTCGATCAAGCCAGACGGGTACGCGTGCATTCATTGAGCAATGCCCTGGCAGGTGGGTCGGGACGATGTCCAGCGGAGAGAAATCGTCTCGGCTTCAGTCTTCGAGTATGAATTCAGCGCCGCAATAGGGGCAGCTGGCCTGGCCGGTTTTCTCGATTGCGAGATAGACCCGGGGGTGCGAGTTCCACAGCGCCATGCCCGGCGTCGGGCAGCTAAGAGGCAGGTCAGCGCGATTGACCTTATAGAGCCGTTCAGTATTGGCGGCAGTCAATGGCTCGCCGGAATTCGAGGGTGAACTGGCCGTTACTGTCATGGATCAATCCTGCTGCGATGTTGAAGGGTGCGAGTCGAATAGTGGAAACCGGATGCCTCAAACATTGTAACCCGCACGGACCCGCGACGGCTGGTTCAATCCAGCAGCCGTCTCGCCGCTTCCTGGTAGCGCTCGCGGGTCTGGTGAATGATGCCTGCCGGCAGCGATGGGCCGGGCGCCGTCTTGTCCCAGTCCAGGGTTTCCAGGTAATCGCGTACGAACTGCTTGTCGAAACTGGGCGGGCTGATGCCCACGCGCCACTGGTCGACCGGCCAGAAGCGCGAACTGTCGGGCGTGAGTACCTCGTCGATCAGATACAACTCGCCTTCGGCATCGGTGCCGAACTCGAACTTTGTGTCAGCGATGATGATGCCGCGATCGCGGGCGTAGGCGGCGGCGCGGCGATAGATCGCCAGCGAGATATCGCGTACCCGGATGGCCAGGTCCGGTCCGATCAGATCCTTCATCCGCTCAAAACCGATGTTCTCATCGTGAGCGCCGGTCGCAGCCTTGGTCGACGGTGTAAAGATCGGCTGAGGCAGTCTTCCGGCCTGCTCCAGGCCTTCCGGCAGGCTGACACCGGAAATCGCCCCCGTGGCCTGGTAATCCTTCCACCCGGATCCGGCAAGATAACCCCGCACGATGGCCTCGACCGGCAATGGCTTCAGACGCCGAACCAGCATGCTGCGCGGCGCCAGCGATGCGGCGAGGCTGGTATCACCGAGAATCTCCGCCAGATCGTCGTCGAGAAGGTGATTGGCGACCAGGTCATCGAAGCGCGTGAACCAGAAACCGGAGATTCGGGTGAGGATTTCGCCCTTGTCGGGAATCGGGTCGGGCAGGACCACATCAAACGCGGACAGGCGATCGGAGGCCACGATCAGCAGTCGATCGGCATCGACAGCGTAGATGTCACGCACTTTGCCCTGGTGGACTAGCTCAAGCGGCGGGATGGGGTAATGGCTCACGGCGGCGGGGTACAATGGCGACTCAGGCCCGAATTATACGCTGGACACATTCCCAATGAAGCAACCACTGGTCATCGCCCCGTCGATTCTTTCCGCCGATTTCGCCCGCCTCGGCGACGATACCCGAGCAGTGCTGGACGCTGGCGCCGACTGGGTGCATTTCGACGTCATGGATAATCACTACGTGCCCAATCTGACGATCGGCCCGCTGGTCTGTCAGGCGCTGCGCGACTACGGCATCACCGCCCCCATTGATGTCCACCTGATGGTTGAGCCGGTTGATCGCATCATCCCCGACTTTGCCGCGGCTGGCGCCAGCCTGATCAGCTTCCATCCCGAGGCCACTCGCCACGTCGACCGGACCCTGGGGCTGATCCGTGAGACCGGCTGTCAGGCGGGGCTGGTCTTCAATCCAGCCACCTCCCTGGACATGCTTGAATGGGTGATCGACAAGGTTGATCTCGTCCTGATCATGTCGGTCAACCCGGGTTTCGGCGGACAGAAATTCATCCCCGCGGCACTGGACAAGCTGCGCATGGCGCGCCAGATCATCGATGACTCCGGCTACGATATCCGGCTGGAAATCGACGGCGGCGTCAAGCCCGACAACGCCGCCGACATCATCGCCGCAGGCGCCGATACCCTGGTCGCCGGTTCGGCCATTTTCGGTGCCACCAACTATGGCGAGGTGATCGCCGCGATGCGATCCGGCGCCAGTCTTTCTGCCTGAATCGCCTTTCTGGCTCCCACGGCCCTGGCCCGATACAATAGCCGGCTGCGTCCAGCGAAGAATACCAACTTGAATTTCAGCGAATTCCAGAACCTGGCTGACCAGGGCTATACCCGCATCCCGGTCTGGCGCAGTATTGCGGCCGACCTGGACACGCCGTTGTCGGTCTATCTGAAACTGGCCGATGGACCCAACGCGTTTTTGCTGGAGTCGGTCCAGGGAGGCGAAAACTGGGGCCGCTACTCGATCATCGGGCTGCCGTGTCGACGTTCCTGGCGGGCCAGCGGCAGAGTGCTGGAAAAGCTTGATTTCGGGCGCGTCGTCGAGCGCTTTGATGATGTGGACCCACTCGATGAACTGGCCGGGGAGGTTGCCCGCACTCGCACGCCAAGGCTGGATGATCTGCCCGGTTTTACCGGCGGCCTGGTTGGCTACTTCGGCTACGAAACCGTGGCCCTGCTCGAGCCGCGCCTGGACTTTTCCGCCAAGCCGGACGAATTGGGCGTCCCCGAAATCCTTTTGCTCGAAGCCGAAGAGCTGGCAGTATTCGACAACCTGGCCGGTCGCCTCAACCTGATCGTCAATGCCGACCCGACCGAACCGGATGCCTGGCAGCGCGCCCAGCGTCGGCTCGAGCAACTGGCCCATCGACTGCGTTGCGGATCACCCGGTTATCCGCCGGCGATGAACCTGCGCGTGCCGGGCGAGTCGGACTACCGCTGTGACTTCGGCCAGCAGGATTTCATGACCGCGGTCCAGCGCATCAAGGATTACATCCTGGCCGGTGATGTCATGCAGGTGGTGCTGTCCCAGCGCATGAGCGTCGACCTGGCCGCCCGCCCCCTGGATGTCTACCGTGCACTGCGCAGTCTCAACCCCTCGCCTTACATGTACTTTTTCGATTTCGGTGACTTCCAGGTCGTTGGCGCTTCACCCGAGGTGCTGGTGCGTGTGCAGGGCGGCCAGGCCATGGTTCGGCCGATCGCCGGCACCCGGCCGCGCGGCAAGACGCCGGCCGAGGACCGTGCGCTCGAAGCCGAATTGAAAGCCGATCCCAAGGAGCTGGCCGAACACCTGATGCTGATCGACCTGGGTCGCAACGACATCGGCCGGATCGCCGAAACCGGGTCGGTGGAATTGACCGACCAGATGGTGATCGAGCGTTATTCCCATGTCATGCACCTGGTCTCCGAAGTGCATGGCCGGGTGGCCAATGATGCCAGTGCGGTTGATGTGCTTAAAGCCACCTTTCCGGCAGGCACGCTGTCGGGCGCGCCCAAAGTCCGGGCGATGGAGATCATTGCCGAGCTTGAGCCGGTGCGCCGCGGCATCTATGCCGGCGCCGTCGGTTACCTGGACTGGCACGGCGAAGCGGACCTGGCCATCGCCATTCGAACCGCCCTGGTTCAGGGCGGCACCCTGCATGTCCAGGCCGGGGCCGGCATTGTCGCCGACTCGGATCCGGCAAAGGAATGGGAGGAAACCCTGAACAAGGGGAGGGCGCTGATTCGCGCCGTGGCCGAAGCGAGCGGGGGGCTGCACGAATGAAAGTGCTGATGATCGACAACTACGATTCGTTCACCTACAACCTGGTGCAGTACCTTGGCGAGTTGGGCGCAGAGGTCGAAACCCACAGAAATGATGAGCTCTCGATTGCCGATATACGTCGCCTGGATCCGTCAGGCATCGTTCTGTCGCCCGGCCCGTGTACCCCTGACGAGGCCGGAATCTGCCTTGAGGTGGTCCGGGAGCTGGCCGGCACCGTGCCGATTCTCGGTGTCTGTCTCGGCCACCAGGCGATTGGCCAGGCCTTCGGCGGCAAGGTGGTGCGCGCCCGCCAGGTTATGCACGGCAAGACCTCACCCATGCACCACACGGCCAAAGGTGTTTTCGCCGGCCTGTCCAATCCGTTTCGCGCCACCCGTTATCATTCGCTGATCGTCGAGCGCGAAAGCCTTCCGGATTGCCTGGAAGAGACCTCGTGGACCGAGCTGAATGGCGGACGCGATGAAATCATGGGCTTTCGCCACCGCACCTTGCCGCTGGAAGGCGTGCAGTTCCACCCTGAATCCATCCTGACCGAGCATGGTCATGACCTGCTGAAAAACTTTCTGGACCAGCTATGAGCAAAACCCGCGAAGCCCTGGCCGTGCTGGCCGAGGGCCGAGATTTGAATGACGAGCAGATGCGCGCAGCCATGACCGAGATCATGGGCGGCGACGCAGATTCCGCCCAGATCGGCGGCTTTTTGATGGCCTTGCGGGTCAAGGGCGAGACGACGGCGGAAATTGCCGCGGCCGCCAGCGTGATGCGTGGTTTCGCCAGCCGGGTGAATATCGACCGGGAAGGGCTGACCGACATCGTCGGCACC
>JBGTEC010000211.1:0-4937 GCA_041747995.1 Wenzhouxiangella sp. | reverse complement strand
ACACCAAAAGACTGAACCACAGAGGACACAGAGAAAAAGAACGAGAAAACAGATTTCTCACTCTGTGAACTCTGTGTCCTCTGTGGTTAAGGCTTTTGAATCTAGCAAAAACAGGAGCTTAGCAATTTGTTCGATGAGAGGTCACAGAGATCACATAGCAACTCGAATTATTGTTCTCGGTGTTCTCTGTGGTTCGATCTCTTTTGCGATGGTCGATTACCCTCGACAGCGGACCTGGGCAGAGGAGGGAAGCTGTTTGGCATGAGCGTGACGGAACTCTCTGCATAAGCAAGTGCTTTTGCGGGATAATGGCTGATTAGTGAATCCGTCTGAATAACAACTGGAGTTCCCCCTGGTTTGTCGCTGACAATTCCCACCCTGTTGACGCTGCTGAGAATCCTGATGATTCCGGTGCTGGTGATCGCGGTCTACCTGCCGGTGGACTGGGCCAATCTGGCTGCGGTCATCATCTTCATTCTGGCGGCGATGACCGACTGGCTGGATGGCTGGGTCGCCCGGCGCTTCGGCATGACCAGCACCTTTGGGGCTTTTCTCGACCCGGTGGCAGACAAGCTGATGGTGGGCGTTGCCCTGATCATCATTGTTCAGCTCCAGCCGGAGGTCGTTCTGGCACTGGCTGCCGCGATCATCATCGGACGGGAAATCACCATTTCGGCGTTGCGGGAGTGGATGGCCGCGCTTGGGGAAGGCGCCCGGGTCAAGGTTGCCTGGACCGGCAAGATCAAAACCATCATGCAGATGGTCGCGATCGGATTTCTGCTGTATGCAGAACCGTTGTGGGGGCTGCCAATACTTGAAATCGGACGCTGGCTGCTGATCGCCGCGGCCGCCCTGACCATCATTTCCATGATCACCTATTTACGCGCCGCCTGGCCGGCCATACGTCAGCGCGGTTGATCTGATTCCGGAGTAATACCAATCACCATGTCCAGCACAAGAAGAGCCAGGCCTCGACAGGCTGATTCAGCCGACCGTCATGAGCTTTACGAAGCGAGCGTTCAGGATACTGAAACGGAGCTTGAATTCGTTGAGGAAACGTTCAAGGCCGTTACCGGCCGTCGTCTCGTGCGCATTCGTGAAGATTTCTGCGGTACCGCCAATACGGCTTGTGCCTGGGTGGCATCGGGCAAGGGCCGCGAGGCTATCGGGGTCGACCTTGATGGCGAGACGCTTGACTGGGGACGTCAGAGCCATGTAGCCGCCCTGAGCGAGGCGGACAGGGCAAGGGTGCAACTGATCCAGGATGATGTGTTGACCGTGAAAACCCCGCCAGTCGACGCGGTCCTGGCGATGAACTTCAGTTATTACCTCTTTACCTCACGCGATCAACTTCGCAGCTATTTCGAGCGAGTCAGGTCGGCGCTGGTGGAAGACGGCGTGCTGTTCCTGGATGCCTTTGGTGGCTACGACGCCCATCGTGAGCTTGAGGAACGCACCGAATACGATGAGTTCACCTATGTCTGGGATCAGGCCAGCTTCGATCCCATCAATCACTTGATGACCTGCCAGATCCATTTCGAGTTTCCGGACGGATCAGAGCTGAACAAGGCATTCGAATATCACTGGCGTCTGTGGACCTTGCCGGAAATTCGCGAATTGCTGCTGGAGGCAGGTTACAGCTCGGCCACCATTTACTGGGAAGGGACGGACGAAGAGACCGGGGAGGGCGACGGAATCTATTCGCCGAGTGAAACCGGCGATGCCGATGCTGGCTGGATCTGCTATATCGTCGCGCGGAAGTAGGCTGTACGTGATCCAGGCACCGGGGCGGCCCCGGAGTTTGCGCGCTGTATCGAGCCTTAAAAGAAGTTGAAAACCTGGTCCAGCCAGCGATCGAGACCGTCGTATTCATTGGTCGATGCTGGTATGAACTGTTCGATATCCAGCTCGTGCAGGGCGGAGAAGTAGTCCGGATCTTCGTGGAGTGCACTCAAAGCTCTGGTGATATCCTGCTGCACATGTACAGGAACGTTGGGGCTTGCGCTGATGGTGGCATGGGGAAATTCTCCGGAGGTCCGAACGATCTCCATGTTGACGTAGCGCTCCACCAGGTTATGCGGAACCATGGCGGCTTGAGCTTCCATGGAAAAGACGATTTCCACGGCGTCCAGCCAGGAGCTCGCATTGGACTGGATAACCGGTTGCTGCATCGGGTTGTCATACCAACTGGTCAAAACGAGATAGCCAAGACTCGGGGCGGGCATGCTGGAAACGGGCCGGCCGATGAAGTCGGCCAGACTGGCATCGATATTCATCCCCGAGGTCAGCAGCGAAAACGTTGCCGGCTCCGAAGCCTTCACCAGCGGCGTGTAATCAAAGCGACGGATGCGCAACGCGGCCAGATGAGCATCTTCGAGCACCAGGTCGGGCGAAACACCGCGCCGGATTTCAAGCCAGTAGCGGTGAAAGTCTCGCGCAAGCTGCAATTCGAAATGGTGGGATGTCGCGGCATTGAGGTAGTCGATCAGTGGACGATAGACGCTGTCAGCCTGATCGGGGGTAAAAATCGGGTGAACCTGGAGGGTGAAATTGAGCTGGTCGCCATTCGGGCCTGACCGAGCTGGCTGTTCGGCAGCACCGTTGCCGTGTGTCTGCTCTCCGGCGGCCTCGAGCTCGTCGTCGGTGACGGCTTCTTCAATAACAGGTTCGCCATTGGCCTCAGCCTCTACGAGGTCTTCGGTCGTCTGCGCTTCGGGGGTACCGATTTCAGCCGCTGAGTCCTGTGCGGCAACCAGCCCGGAAAGAGCCAGCCAGGCAATGGCAGTCAGTAGCCAGATTGATGTCTTCATCGAAGATACCCCTTTAAGTCTCTGATTAACGATTAATAGTTGGGTAATTTCTGCTGATGGTAGCACAACCCCCGAATTTCGGTCATCTGTCCGGACTGATCGCTGGATCCGCGCAGGGGCAAGGCCGGAGTTCCAGCCTCGATCGTGATCGGACTGACGGCCAGGCCGATCATGTGCCCGTCAACCCGGAAGCAATCCAGAACCTCCCCTGCATTTCCCCCGGAATGCGTGACCAACTTCTCTGGCACATCAAACTCGGCGGTTCCGATTGGAAGATCGAAACCGAGCAGGTGATACTTGATGCTGCCCAGATAGTGCAGACGGGCGATGACTTCCTGGCCCGGAAAACAGCCCTTGGTGTAGCTCAGGCCACCGCTATCTTCCAGGCCAACGAACTGCGGCAGAAACCTGGCGCTGGTGGCAGGGGTCAGCCACGGAATGGGTTGGCACAGGTCGGCGACGCGCCAGGCACGAACCGCATCGGGTCTGGCTTGCGGCGGACCGAACGTCTCATCGTCATCGAGCAGGCGAATCGCACGTTCAGGTTTGGAGCCAACCAGTCGGTCTGTCGCCGCCGCGGCGAACGATCCGACTACAGGGATGGGGTCCGAGAGGTTCAGCTTGCGGCCAATGGCGTACATTTTGAGCCGGGACAGCAAATCGATTTGACTTGCGGGCAGAACCAGGTCGACGTGGCTTTCACCGGTGGCTGCCAGAATGGTGGCGAGGCATCGGCCTTTTGGCTCGCACCAGGCGGTCACACGCCACCGGCTCGGGTCGAATTGACGGAAATCGGCGGTGAACTGAGCCTGGCAAAAGGCAAGCGCGTCCTCGCCGGATACGCGAACGCCAAGAAGGTGGGGAATAGTGAACCAATTGGTCATAAATACTGGGAACGGATGTGATGAACCGTTACAATTCTATAATGCCTGATGCACCCAAAGTTGATGCGACATTGAATGCGGAGTCGGACGAGGTCATAGTCATGCCAGCCGATCACTCTTCGGCCCCTGACGATCCGGGCAAAAAGCCGGAGAGCTCGCCGCCAACTGAATTCGGTGGTCGCAAGACCGGCCTTGATCCCATTCGCTACGGCGACTGGGAAATGAACGGCCGCTGCATCGATTTCTGATTCGACCAAACTGACCTGACGCGAGCACTGACCTATGGCGACGGACAACCGACCGCTTTCCCCGCACCTGCAAGTCTACCGGCCCCAGTTGACCACGGTGCTGTCGATTTCTCACCGCGCGACCGGCATCGTCCTCAGCTTAGGTATGGCGGTCGTGGTCGTCTGGCTGCTGGCGCTTTCGTCAGGGCCGGAAGCCTATGACCGATTCATCGGTCTGCTGGCCAGCATTCCGGGCCTCGTGTTCCTGCTGGTCTGGACCTTCTCGCTGTTTTTCCACCTGTTCAATGGAATTCGACACCTGTTGTGGGATGCCGGTTGGCTGCTGGACCTTCGCGGCGCCTATGCCTCAGGATGGACGGTTGTTGTCCTTTCAATACTGCTCACGATAGCAATCTGGGGAGGTCTGGCATGAGTCTGCGCAATCCTCTGGCCAAAGCACATAATCACGGCTCCGCCGGCGAGGGTGTGGGCCACTGGTGGGCCCTGCGGTTCACAGCCATCCTGCTGGTCTTGCTGACGGTCTGGTTGATTTACGCCATGGCATCGCTGATCGGGGCTGACCATGCGACCGCGGTAGCCTGGATTGGCAGGCCGTTCAACGCGGCCATGGCCATTCTGTTCGTCGTCACTTCGATCTATCACGGCGAGTTGGGCTTGCAGGTTGTTATCGAAGATTACATTCACACCCGGGCTACCGAGATCACGCTGATGGTGCTGATCAAGATCGCGTCCATCGTTGGCGGCCTGCTGGCTGTCATCGCCATCCTTAAAATGGCATTTGGAGTTTAACCTTGAGCAAGGCTTATGACATTACCCGGCACCACTATGATGTGCTGGTTATCGGAGCCGGTGGAGCCGGCTTGCGCGCAACCATGGGGCTGGCTGCCACAGGCTTGACCACGGCCTGCATCACCAAGGTCTTTCCCACCCGGTCTCACACCGTGGCGGCCCAGGGCGGAATGAGCGCGGCGCTGGGCAACATGGGCGAAGATGAC
>JBGTEC010000210.1:0-4419 GCA_041747995.1 Wenzhouxiangella sp. | reverse complement strand
CGAGCAGGCTCGACGGGCCGAATGGTATGCCAGCACCGCCCTGGCACAGGTGACACACGCCAGACGCATCGGCTGCGCCAGCCGCCATCCGCGCTGGTCGACCTCTTATCAGGACCATTACAACTGGGCTTACACCAGCAGTCGAAATAAGATCATGCGCGAAATCGAAAGGCGTGACCAACAACTGGCGAGCTGCGGGTACTACCGGCGATAAAAGCCTCGAGACAGACTCACCAACCGGTCCGGCACAGTTGCCGGACCGCTCTTGAGGAGTATCGCGTCAGGTGTAGATATGGTGAAGCAGCGAGTAGCCCTGGGCAAGATCGACACCCATGTACTGGCAAACGCTCGTATTCACTACCGGATATTTGGTCATCGCGTGGGATTGCAGGCCGGGCAGAGGGCTGAGAAGGAACCTTCGGGTCGACCATGACGCTCTACCCAGGCTTCCAGATCGGCAATGGTTTCGGCGCAGACCTTGATATAGGCCCGCTCGGTAAAGGCACCCGATGAAGATGCGTTGGAAAAGGGCGTAATCTGGCCGCAAGTGGCCTTGTGCAGCACCATGAACCCGGGATCAGGGTCGCGCCAGGTATTCAGTACATAGCCATCCGGGTTATCACTCAGCCAGGCCAGGTAGGCTTCGTCGTCGCCGTCAAATACAATCTCGGACATCTGCGTGTCATTTGCACTCATGCAGTCAAGTATGCACGTACCGGGGCAAAAAGGGAAAATCATGCGCGACGCTGGTCACTATAGTCACAATAATCGCCATAGCAATCGTCACAACCGGCCCCGCGTCCTGATCGACGTGGGCGGCCAGAGTTGCCGGGCTGTCGCGATTGAAGGCGACGGACACATGTTGGCTCATGCCAGCCGGTCCGCACCCGCCAGGACCGGACTTGACGGGCCAGACGCCTTGGTGCACGCGGTCAATTCGGTGTTGGCAGAAGTGGTCTCGGGCCAGGGGAGCAAGCAGGCCCATCTGGCTTCTGCCGGTCTGGCAGTCGAGCGCGGCAGCGTGTTGTGCTGGGATCGGATCAGCGGACAGGCTTTGACACCTGTGCTGTCGTGGCAGGACAGGCGCGGATCGAACCTGGTGTCCATGGATGCAGGAACCAGGGAGCGGGTCAAGACACGCACCGGGTTGCGCCTGACACCCTACGGTGGCGCATCCAAGCTGAAATGGTGCCTGGAAGAGGTAGCCGCGGTCGCCCGGGCATTGAAGCAGGATCGTCTGGCCTGGGGACCGCTGGGCAGTTTCCTGGCCTTCCGACTGCTCGAAGGTCAGCCTTTCCTGGTCGATGACAGTCTGGCTCAACGCACGTTGCTATGGTCGCATCACAGCCTGGACTGGGATGATGAATTGCTTGACCTGTTTGGCTTGCCAGCGGGCTGCCTGCCGGCGGTCGTGCCCAGCCAACATCGGTTTGGCCGCCTGTCCGCCATCGATTCCCATCCACCGCTGGACCTGATGATCGGCGACCAGAACGCCGTGCCGTTTGCAAGCCGGGCGGCTGATCCCGATACCTTCTACATCAACCTTGGCACGGGTGCCTTTTTGCTCAGACCGGTCCATGAGCCTGTAAAAGCCGACGTCTTCCAGTTATCTCTGTTGAGTCGGAAAAAGGGCGGTCGCTACGCTCTGGAGGCAACCGTCCACGGCGCGGCTACGGCCATCAACTGGCTGGCTGACCAGAGTGGCCGCGAAATCGGTTCAAAGCAGTTGAACGATATCCAGGCCCGAAGCGCGCCTCCCCTGTTCATCAATACCGTCGGCGGGCTGGGTTCACCGTGGTGGACGCCCGGACCGGCCGCCAGTTTCACCGGCGGGACCTCGAGCCTGCCTGATTTCGATGACCAGCTCACTGCGGTCCTGGAGAGTATCGCTTTCCTGATTCGCACCAATTTCGACAAGATCAATCAACTGGTGGGCCCGCCCCGTCGCATTTTGATTACTGGCGGCTTGAGCGGCAGTACCCATCTGTGTCAGCTGATTGCCGATGCCCTGCAACAGGAGACCTGCCGCAGTCACAACCCGGAAGCCACCATCATGGGCATGTGGCAGCAACTTGGCGCGGGCTCCAGGGACCGTCAGGTTCTGACGACCTTCCAACCACAGCCGGCGGCCCGGTTGGCTGAGCGTTACCAGCATTGGCTGGCCGCCATGCCACCGTTGACGGGAGCGGACTGAATTGTCCTGCCCTCGGTCAGCCTCCGGAACCCGGCTTCAGAGACACCTCGTGCAGGCCATCGCCAGGCGGCCCGATCGTGAAGCCAAAGTCGCGCGCCAGCGCCAGCATGCGGTGATTGTCCTGCAGCACCTGACCGACGATGGTTTCGATACCTGCTTCCCGACAGTATTTGATCAGTTTGTCGAGCAGCAAGCGTCCCAGCCCCCGGCCCTTGAGGCCTGAGCGCACGATGACGGCGAATTCACCCCGCTGCCTGGCCGGGTCGGTGGCCAGGCGCACGACACCCAGCGTCCTTTCCTCGCCATCCGGTTCAACAGCGATAAAGGCCATTTCGCGGTCATAATCAATCTGGGTAAAGCGGGCGATCTGCGAGTGCTCCGGTTCCTTGACCACGCCAAAGAAGCGGAATCGCACATCCTCGCCACTGAGGCTGTGGAAAAAATCACGGTGGGCCGGTTCGTCCTCCGGGCGAATTGGCCGCAGGATCAGTGGCCGGCCGTCAAGCTCGACCGTCTCCACCAGGTGGCACGGGTAGGGCGCGACCGAAGGCGGCGTGCGGGCCGGTTTGCCGGCTGGGCGCAGTTCGATTCGGGCGTCCAGGGCGATCACGCCGTCGGCATCGGCCAATAGCGGATTGATATCCAGCGAGGCGATGGCTTCGATCTCGATCATCAACCGGGAAACCCGCACCAGAACTTCGCAGACCAGATCGATGCGGGCCGGAGGATGGTTACGATAGCCAGCCAACAGCCGGGAGACACGGGTACGGTTGACCAGTTGTCGCGCCAGGCTCATGTTCACCGGCATCAGGTCCAGTGCCGTATCCTGCCTCACCTCGACGCCGGTGCCGCCGTGGCCGAAAAGAACCACCGGACCAAACACCGGATCGGTTGAAGCACCAACGATCAATTCATGCGCACCGGGACGACGGGCCATGGCCTGGACGGTAAAGCCGGACAAGCGGGCGCCGGCAATGCCTGCCACGCGCCGGGTCATCGCGCTGGCTGCAGCCAGGACATCGTCGGAGGTCTCGAGGTCGAGCGCGACACCGCCGATGTCGGATTTGTGGGTAATGTCCGGCGACAGGACTTTCAGCGCGACGGGAAAGCCGATCTGGCGGGCAATGTCCACGGCGGATTCGGCATCATCGGCGACACGGGTCTCGACCACGGGGATGTCATAGGCCTTCAGTATTTCCCTGACCTCGGATTCGGTCAGCCAGCGGCGTTTGTCCTCGGTCGCCCGAGCCAGGATTTCGCCTGCCACGCCGTTGCCGTTGGATGATCGGGGTACCTCGTCAGGGGTTTCCATCAAGGCCTTCTGGTTGGCCCGGTACACCTTCAGGCGACCAATTGCGGCGACCGCTTCCTCGATCGAATTGAACCCTGGCAGTCTGGCCCTGGCGAAAATCCGCGAAGCAGCCCGCGCCGAAGCCCCGCCCAGCCAGCAACCAAACAGGGGCTTGGCAGCCTGAATCGAGGCCAGTGCCGTTGCAATCGCCGGGCTGGGCGCCATCGCTGTTGGTGCGTGAACCACCAGCACGGCATCGACTGCATGGTCTTCGAGCAGGATGTTCAGAGCTTGGCTGTAGCGCTCGGCGGTGGCGTCACCAATGATGTCCACCGGGTTGGCGCGGGACCAGTTGGTAGGCAGCACCTGATCGAGCTGCGCCAGGGATTGATCCGAAAGCGTGGCCAGAACGCCACCCCCGGTGACCAGCGCATCAGTCGCCAGGATGGCGGGACCGCCGCCATTGGTCAGAATGGCCAGCCGATGGCCGTCCATCGGCCGCGACCGGCCAAGCACCTCGGCCATGCCGAAAAGGTCCTCGATGCCGAACACGCGCAAGGCGCCAGCCCGGCGAATTGCGGCGTCGTAGACCTCGTCACTGCCGGCCAGGGCTCCGGTGTGGGACGCAGCGGCCTGGGCCCCCTCCGGCACCCGGCCAGCCTTGACGATGATCAACGGCTTGTTGCGTGCCGCAGCGCGGGCCGCTGACATGAACTTCCGGCCCGACTTCAGCGATTCCATGTATAGCAGAATCGAGCTGGTGTGCGAATCACTGCCCAGGAAGTCGATGACATCGGCAATATCGATATCAAGACAGTTGCCCAGCGACAGGAAACAGGAAAAGCCAATCTCGCGCTCAGCGGCCCATTCCAGCACTGCGGTCGCCAACGCGCCCGATTGAGTCACGAACGCCACATTGCCGGGCTGGGCGCCC